>DASYPF010000308.1:0-5145 GCA_036006905.1 Acidobacteriota bacterium | reverse complement strand
ATTTTCGCTGAAAAGCTTAACGCAAAGACGCAAAGACGCAAGGTCGCAGAGTCGGTGAGGGCGACTATATGTGCCCACCGTGTCGGTGGAACTTCGCGTGTTTGATCCTAGGTGGGCACATATAGTCGTTCTCGCCCGCTTTGCGCCTTTGCGCCTTGGCGTCTTTGCGTTAGGTCTTTCACCGCAGATTTGTGAATAATCCGGGTTAGCGGCTAAAATAACGATTCATCATGAACCCTTTTGAACTCACTTTGGACCAGAAAGACCCTGAAGTCGCCGAGGCCATCGCTAATGAGGCGCGACGCGAGCATACTCATCTCGAGCTGATTCCTTCAGAAAATTTCGTCAGCGAAGCCGTGCTCCAGGCGGCCGGCTCGGTTTTCACGAATAAGTACGCTGAAGGTTATCCCGGAAAACGGTACTACGGAGGATGCGAGTTTGCGGACCGCGTCGAATCGCTGGCGATTGAACGAGTCAAAAAATTATTCAGCGCCGACCACGCCAATGTGCAACCGCACTCGGGCAGCCAAGCCAATATGGCCGTGTACCTGGCGGCGCTGCAACCGGGTGACAAGGTGCTGGGAATGAATCTTTCGCATGGCGGCCATCTGACTCATGGCCACCCGCTTAACTTCTCCGGAAGGATGTTTCAGATCATCTCTTACGGAGTAAACCGGGAAACGGAAACCATCGATTACGCCGAGCTGCAGAAAATTATAGAGAGAGAGCAGCCGAAAATGATCATTACAGGCGCCAGCGCATACTCGCGCGTGATTGATTTCAAGCGAGTCGGCGAGATCGCAAAATCTGCAGGCGCCGTGCACATGTCAGACATCGCGCACATCGCCGGGCTGGTCGCTACTGGTCTTCATCCCAGCCCGGTGTCTCATGCGGAATTTGTCACCAGCACGACGCACAAGACTCTGAGAGGTCCGCGCGCGGGTTTTGTGCTGTGCCAACAATCCCGCGCCAAGGATTTGGACAAAATTGTATTTCCAGGAATCCAGGGAGGTCCGCTGGTTCATATTATCGCCGCCAAGGCGGTTTGTTTTCAGGAAGCGTTGCAGCCGGGATTTAAAGACTACCAGCAGCAGATTCTCAGCAATGCGGCAGTGTTGGCCCGGACTATCGGCGCACAAGGATTTCGAATAGTCTCCGGTGGCACCGACAACCACCTGTTCCTGGTCGACGTCTTTTCTCGGGGAATTACGGGAAAGCAGGCAGAAGAAGCTTTGGATCGGGCCAACATCACGGTCAACAGGAACACCATCCCTTTTGAAACCAACCCTCCCTTTGTGGCCAGCGGGATTCGGGTGGGCTCGCCTGCAATTACCACCCGCGGGATGAAAGAAGCGGAAATGGAGCAGATTGGCGAGTGGATCGCTTATGTTCTGCAGGATGTCAATGACGAATCGCGGCAGAAAAAAGTTAAGGAAAAAGTGCTTGAGTTGGCGGAACGTTTCCCGCTTTACGTTACGCGCCAATACCTGGCGGCAAGGTCGTAGATGAAGAGATTTTCCGTCGTTGAAGAGTTCTCGCGTTCGGTACACCCCGGAAGCCGCCCGCCTTATCGGTGGACTTCCTCCCGAAATCAAGAGACTTATTCGTTCGGCTATCGAGGAGCTTCGCAAAGATCCACAGAAAGGATACGAATTATCAGGAGAGTTCGCCGGCGACTACTCCTTCAAGCCTGGCCGTTATCGCATCATCTATCGCGTCAATTATCGCGTCAATGAAGAGGAATCGGCCATCGAGATTTATCATGTTGGACATCGGCGGGAGGTTTACGAAACCTTTCGTGCACTGCTTGATTCTTTGCTCTAGAATAACAACAGCGCACTTTTGGGCGCCTGAAATTCGACTACCATGGACTACCAGTCAATCTTTGGTCCTACCGGGGCGCTCTCCAGGCATCATCCCAGTTTCGAGTATCGTCCCAGCCAGGTAAAGATGGCGTGTGCCGTCGACGCTGCTATTCGAGGCCGCCATCATCTGTGTGCTGAAGCGGGAACCGGAACGGGCAAAACACTAGCCTATCTCTTTCCCGCCATCGCCAATCGCAAGCGGACCATCATCAGTACGGCCACAAGAGCGTTGCAGGAGCAACTCTTTTTTAAGGACATTCCTTTCCTTCAGCAGACAGTGGCGCCCGACCTCACGGCGTTATGCATGAAAGGACGCGGAAATTACCTTTGCCTGAAGAAACTCGAGACTCAAACACAAAACCCCGCCTTGATGGCCGACGATCGCGGCCGGCTGCTGGAGTCCTTGAAAGAGTGGTCCGCCCGTACGCAAACGGGAGATCGGGCCGAGCTTGATTTCCTGCGAGACGACGACCCCTTCTGGCACACGCTGGATGCGCGCCGCGAAACATGTCTGGGGCAGAAATGTCCCCAGTACGAGCCGTGTTTCATCACGCGGCTCCGGCAGGAAGCATTTTCAGTGGATCTGATCATCGTCAACCACTCGCTGTTTTTTGCCGACCTGGCGCTGCGGCGCCGCGGTATTGCCGGTGTGCTTCCAGATTATTCGGTGGTCATCTTTGATGAAGCACACGAGATCGAAGAAATCGCTACAAATTTCTTCGGCAGGCAGGTAAGCAATTACCGTTTTGAAGATTACGACATCGATCTAGTGCGAACTTTCCAGAAGGAAACAGCGATATTACGCACTGGCTCGAAGATGCTTGATAGCGCGCGCCGATTTTTTGAGCTGCTTGAAAATGACAGGATCGACCAGCGCCGCACGCTCTCCTGGATTGCCGGCCAGCCGGAGCTTGTCGAGCGTTCCGAGGCTGTCGAACAATCATTACAACTCTTGATTTCTCAAATGGGAAAAAGGGCTTCGCGCACCGAGGAGCAGGAATCGCTCAAAACACGCGCTGAAGAGCTGCTGGACGATTTCCACTTCATTTGTTCCGTCACCGATCCGTCGTACGTTTACTGGATTGAGAAGCGCAGCCGGGCCGTTGTGCTCAATGCTTCGCCGATAGATCTGGCGCCGATACTTGCCCAACTGCTCTTTGATCAACCCATCAGCGTCATCCTCACTTCGGCAACCCTGACAACAGACAACAGCTTCCGCTACATCCGCAACCGGCTGGGATTCCACCAGGCCGAAGAGCTGATCTTGGATTCTGAATTCGACTTAAACTCGCAATCGATGCTTTATATCCCCATGCTGCCCGATCCGCGCCAGCACCAGTACCTGGAGCGCGCATGCGCAGAAATAGAGCGGCTACTTGAAATCTCGCGCGGCCGGGCGTTTCTCCTGTTCACTAGTTTCGCCCAGATGGAAAGATGTTATGAGCGGCTGCTGCCCGACTTGAAATTTCCGGTCTTCAAACAGGGTGATCTGCCAAAGAATCTGCTGCTCGAGAAATTTCGCAGTACTCCGTCCTCGGTTTTGTTTGCCACAACCAGCTTCTGGCAGGGAGTCGATGTCCAGGGGGACGCGCTCAGTTGCGTGGTGATCGACAAGCTACCCTTTGCCGTGCCCACCGACCCGATCGTTGCGGCGCGCATGCAGTACCTGCAAAGCCAGGGCAGAAATGCTTTTGAAGAATATAGCGTCCCGCAAGCTATTATCCTGCTTAAACAGGGACTGGGGCGTCTGATTCGAAGCAGGCAGGACCGCGGCATCTTGTCCATCTTAGACAGCCGAATTCTCACGAAAAGCTACGGAAGACAGTTCCTCGAGAGCTTGCCAAAGTGCCCTATTACCGATAACATTGAAGGTCTCAGCAACTTTTTTAATTCAAAGTAATCGAGGGCCTTAGGGGGTTGTGTGGCGGGCAAGTAGGGATAGTGCTGCCAGAAGGCGCAAAGAAGTGGATTCACCCGCAGAGACGCAAAGTACGCGAAGGCTCGCAGAATTTTTTATCTCTGCGTTATCACTGCGCTCTCCGCGCCTCCGCGGTGAGAACAGTATCAAAGGTTGGCAAGGACCCAATTTCTTCACGCCTCTACGGGACGCAGCCGGCCTAATTTCCCAACGGCAAATTGATATCATAAAATTCGATTACCTCTAGGAGGATTTGGATGGACTTGGTAATAAACAAAACAAAGAACTTGACGTTTCTGATAGCGCTGGTGCTCATCATTTTTTGGACCATTTCCCTACCTGCCTGGGGCCAAGTTTATGCGTTCAAAGGAAAGGTTACCGATGAACAGGGAAACCCGATCGTGGGGGCAAAGATCACTATTGTCGGCATAGACATCAAACGAAGCTATTCCCACAAAACTGACAAGAAGGGCGAGTTTTACTACGCGGGCATTACTCGCGGCAAATACAAGATTGGCGTAGAAGCGGAAGGCTACCAGCCGGATTTGGTCAGCGGCGTGATTCCTGGAGTGGGAGAGGCGACCAACGTCGACTTCAAGCTGAAAAAGGGGAGTGGAAAGCTGGCCATCAACATGTCTGAAGAGGAGGTAAAAAAAGCCCAGCAACAGGCCGAAGAGGCCAAAAAGCAGGCGGCGGCTGCTGCCGCCGTCAAGTCTGACTTTGACGCCGGTTTGGCCGCTTCACAGGCCGGCAAATACGATGAGGCTATCGAGTCTTTCAAGAAAGCCATAGAAAAGGACCAGAGTCAACCTTACGTGTGGGCAAACCTGGGCGACGCCTACGCGAAGAAAAAGCAGTATCCGGAGGCGATCGCCGCTTTCAACAAAGCGATTGAATTGAAATCGGATGACGCAACCCTGGTACAGAACCTGGGAAATGTCTACGCCGCCAGTGGCGACACGGCAAAAGCGCAGGAAATGTACACGAAGGCGGCCGGTATGGCTCCGGCGGGGTCAGGCACAACCGGTGCTGCGGTCAGCTATTACAATCTGGGAGTCACCGACGTCAATGCGGGCAAGAGCCAGGAAGCGATTGAGGCGTTCAAAAAATCTATCGCTGCCGATCCAAGTTACGCCGAGGCGCACTATCAGTTGGGCATCACCTATATTGGGATCGGGAAAAACGATGATGGAGTGAAGGCGCTTCAGGAGTATCTCAAGTTGGTCCAGACTGGCCAGAACGCCGAAACCGCGAAAGCGCTCATTCAGGAACTAGGGAAGAAGAAGTAAAGAAAGTCGAAGGTCGAAAGTCGAAGATCCAAAGTCAGGACGTCTCATGTCAGCCCGTTAGCTGTCAGCCGTC
>DASYPF010000307.1:0-4898 GCA_036006905.1 Acidobacteriota bacterium | reverse complement strand
ACTAAACTTCCGCTAATCTGGACGGCATAATGATTGTAACCAAGGAGACCTGGACACGACGGCGGAAAAAAACCCGTCCAATAGCGAGCAAAAATGATAGGTCCGATCTAAAACGTCAGTTAATTTGGACAGCAGTGACGTCGACGTGGACGTGAACGTGATCGTGAACGTGATCGTGTCCGTAGTCGGTTGCCAAACGGCACTGTTGACGAATGAGCTAATGCCTCTATAGGAGTTGCTCCATTCAAAAAACTCTAGCGCTATAAAACGAATGTAGGCGCGTACTTGCAGAAAACGATTCTTGGTGGTAAAAAACCTTAACCACTAAGGACACCAAGGGTGACTTGGTGATAAAAAACTTTAGCCACCAAGGACACAAAGGACACCAAGAGCTAATTACCAGACAATCTTCAGCCCAAACTGAATCTGTCGCGGAGTGTTCGCCTGCGAGCTGATAATGCCAAAGGAAGATGAATTCACGCCTCCGTCCGGGCCTGAGAAACGAGGAGTGTTGAAGGCATTAAGCGCTTCGACGCGGAACTGAACTTTTGCTCTCTCGCGGATACCAAAATCCTTGAACAGCGAGAGGTCGAAATTGCGCACCGGATCGGTTCGGATATCCGGCAGCGTGGGACCGACGTTGCCGAAAGTAAACGCCGTAGGCTGGCTGAACACACTGGTATCAAAGTACCGGTTCAAATGGTCGCGCGCCGATCCTTCGAGTTTTCCGCTCTTGCCATTATTGTTTGGCCGAGTCACCGGGTTGAAAATGAAGGCAGTGTTGCTTGCCGAAAGTGTCAGGGGAATGCCACTTTGAAAAGTTGTTATTCCGTTGAGCTGCCATCCGCCGATGAGAAAGTTGACGATTCTTGAAGCATCCGAGCCAAATCTCCGATTCTGGCCAAAAGGAAGCTCGTAAAGATAACTCATCACGAAACGATGCGCGATATCGAAGCTTGCGAGCGCACGGCTGGCTTTGATGTTGTAACTGTCCTGGTGATTCATGCCATCTTCAATCGTCTTCGACCATGCGTAAGAGCCTTCAAATTGAAAGCCTCGTGACATGCGTTTGCTGGTCGTAACTTGTAGCGCGTGATAGACGGAAGAAGCCCCGCTTGAGAAGAGGGGAATGATATCGGTAAACTGCGGGAAAGGACGCAACAACTGGGCCCGGCTCACTTTCGGTCCGGCCAGGATCCCGTTATTGACAATCCCGTAAAACGGGTTGTCCACCAGTTGATTGAGCGCCGAACCCAGGGCCATATATTTCGGATCCAGTTGATTCAGGTTCAATCCGCTCTCGCTGTTTCGTGAGAGCTGCAAACCGCGTGTTCCCACATATGCCACTTCCACGAGGGCCTGCCAAGGAAGTTCGCGCTGAATATTCAGATTCCATTGCTGGCTCCAGGGAGTCACCGTATCTTGCAGCACAGCCTGCAGGTTCGCGCCCGCCTGGGTCAGCAGCCCTTCGGAAGATCCCGGCGGAGGGCGGAAACCTTGCGGATACGGATCTCGCAGCAGGTTCAGCGGCGTTATGCCATCGAGGGTGGTGACCCAAAGATTTTCGGTTCGGAATCCAAAAGGTCCCACCGTTCCTTGAGCGGCCTGATTTGAAGGTCCGTAGATGTTCGCGTAGCCGGCCCGGATCACCGTGCGCGGCGTAAGCTGATAGGCTAATCCAATGCGGGGGGCCAGATTGTTGGCATCCCAGTGGTACTGGTGTCTGCTGTGCCCGTCGACTCCCACGAATACCACTCCGCCACGCAGGTCTGAAAATTGAGGAACTTTTTGCGCCAGCGGAGAGCGAGCGAATGGATCGAAGTAATTCATCCGGTTGTAACGTTCCGTGCGCGGCGTGTCCAGATCGTAGCGCACGCCCAGGTTAAGCGTAAGCTTCTTGGTCACCCGCCAATCGTCCTGGAAGTATCCGGCGTAGTAAAAACTTTGGGCGGCGACGTTTTTCCAGCCCTGGATCAGGACGTTGTTTTGAGTTCCGGTTCCCAGTAACAGCGAGGCAATGCTGTTTCCGGCACTGCTGCTGGCGGTGTTGGGGTTGGGTCCCTGCGTGAACCCGGCGGAAAAATTGAATGTCCCGGCGCTGCGCGCCTCCCATACATTGACACGGATCAATCGCCCTTCAGCGCCAAACTTGAAGTTGTGTTTGTCACGGTTCTTCGCAAAGGTGACCACCAGCGGGTGGCTCATGAAAGAGCTGTAACGATGGTCGTTGCCGCCTAAACCGACATATCCAGAGGCGCCGATTCCGGGAAACATTTGCCGATCCACCGCTGTGTCAATCGTCTTCGGCAGGCCCAGACTGGACGGAACAAATCCGAGACCCTGATTGGCGAAAACAAACAGCGTGCGCGCAAAGCCGATGCGCGCCGTCAAGATGCTGGTGGGAGAGAGCGTATTGGCATATTCAGCCACGATGTTATGGGCGTGGTTTTCTTCGTTGATGCGCCCTTCGGCAATGGCAATTTCCTCAGGAAATAACTTGGGCGGCACGCTTTGTGTAAGGCGATAGGAGTAGCGCACGAAAAAGCTTTGACGCTCGGAGATGCGCTGGTCAACGCGAACATCGAAATTATCCACGTTGAGAGCAAGAGACCCGCTGTTTGAGTAGTTGTTCCGGTTTGTTCCCGGATCACCGGGCAGGTTCGGCAGCGGATAGTATTTCATCACCTTGACCGCCACCGGATCGAATCGATTGCCAGGAATGATGTTGTTCTGAAAGGGATCGCGAATGAAGCCGGACCCGCTGGGATTGGGCCGCGTAGTAAAAGGGTCGAAGATCCGAATCAGAGCCCCGCTTTGATTGAACGTCTTTGAAAAATCACCGTTTCTCTCAAGCAGTGTCGGAACCGAGAAGATACTGCTTTGGAAGCTGCGCTCGCGCAGTCCTTCGTAGGAGCCCATGTAAAAAAGCTTGTCGGAGCGAATCGGCCCGCCGGCAGTCGCTCCAAACTGGCTCCGCTTAAAGCTGCCCAGCGGTGCACCGCGACGGTTCTGGAAAAAATTATTGGCATCAAAAACAGAGTTTCGCAAAAACTCATAAACGCTTCCGTGGAGCTGATTGGTTCCCGACTTGTAGACAACGTTGAGGACGCTTCCGAGGCTCCTTCCAAATTCCGCGGGGTAGGTTGCCCCCATCACTTTGAATTCCTGGATCGCGTCGACCGAGGGGAAGACCGAGATGCCGGTAAATCCGTTGACGGTAGGAAATGAAGCCGTCAGCCCGTCGATGACCGTGTCCATCATGGTGGGACGCGCGCCGTTGACCGAGTAACTCATGCTGTTGTAGTTGTTCCCAATGCTGCCGGCCACTCCAGGCGTCAAAAAAATCAGAGAGTAAACATTGCGCGTGTTGAGCGGCAGATCCAGGATGCTGCGATTGTCGACCACTTTACCCAGCGAAGAGCCGGTGGTCTCAAGCAGCGCTACGTCAGCTCGAACTTCCACCCGATCCGCCACCTCTCCCACTTCCAGCGTGAAATCGACAACCGCAGTCTGCTGGATCTGCAGGTTGACCCCGGTCCGCACAGCTCGCTTAAACCCGGGAACTTGCGCCTCCACTCGGTAATCACCCACCGAAAGCGGCACAGACGCATACTGTCCTTCGTCGTTAGTTATGGCGGCGACTTGTTTATTAGTCTGCAGCTGGGTGATGGTGATCTCAACGCCGGGGATTACCGCCCCACTTGAATCCTTGACGGTTCCCACGATGTTGCCTGTGAACGACTGAGCCGCGGCCGACTGACAGAAGCAGACGGCAAGAAGCAGAAGAATAAAGAAGTGATTCTTTTTCATGACACGCTCCAGCGTGACGGGAAAACTTGTTATGTAAAGAATATTAATTTTTTGGGGGCCAGTCTATGATTTTCGGAGAAACGTGTGAACATCGATACGGAGTGTCTTTCACACGCATTATGCTATAAAGTTCACAAATGAGTAGCCGCGAATGAACGCGGATGCATGCGAATGTTTTTGACAGCCCTCAGTGGATGGCAGCGAAAAGGAGTAGCCAAGAGCATTTGCGTGCATCCGCGTTTATTTGCGGCTATTGGACGGCATTAAAATCTAATGCACACAAGGTAGGGGAAGTTCCAAGGAGAATAAGCCTATGACCACCACCTACGATGACCTCAAACACAAAACTGTGGCGGAACTCAGAGAGATCGCTGCGGGCATTCAACATGAAGCGCTGCAAGGTTACAGCCAGTTAAACAAAGAGCATCTGTTGGTTGCAATGTGCAAGGCGTTGGGCATCGATATGCACAAGCACCATCAGGTGGTCGGGATCAACAAGACCGAAATCAAAGCGCAGATCAAACAGTTGAAGAAAAAGCGCGATGAGGCCCTGGCGGCGCACGACCACGTCGAACTCAAGACCGTCCGGCGACAGATCCACCATCTGAAGAGGCAGATCCATCGTGCTGCCGTTTAAGCCGGCGGGTTAGCCTGGATTATTCACGAATGTTCACCACGAAGACACAGAGAACACAAAGGTGGCACAGAGCACAGGCTGAAGCTTGAAGTATGAAGACCTGAAACATGTAAGAACACTCTGCCGTCTTGACGAGTCTTCATACTTCAAGATTCAGCCCCGCTCTCTGTGCTACCTTTGTGCTCTTTGTGCCTTTGTGGTGAACGTTTGTGCACAATCCGGGTTAGTACGTCGTCCGGTTAGCGGACATCAGGTCAACGGCCAACAGGTCAGCAGGTCAACAGATCAAAAAGACAGATCGTGAGACTCTCTTCAAACCTGGTCGGGTTTACCATCGCAGTGGTTGGTATTGTGTTCGTATCCTTGCATTTCCCCTCATATGGCAAGAGAGCCGGAGTCCGGGCCGCATCCAATCCACAATCAGCAATCCACAGCCCGCAATCGTCACGGG
>DASYPF010000306.1:0-3338 GCA_036006905.1 Acidobacteriota bacterium | reverse complement strand
ACTAAACTTCCGCTAATCTGGACGGCATAATGATTGTAACCAAGGAGACCTGGACACGACGGCGGAAAAAAACCCGTCCAATAGCGAGCAAAAATGATAGGTCCGATCTAAAACGTCAGTTAATTTGGACAGCAGTGACGTTGCCGTAGACGGCTTTTCCTTTGGTTTGATTGTGGCCTTGCCACTGTAGGAACGTGGTCGTGATCGGTGTTTTTTTTGACTGTAGCTTCGCTGCGCTGCGCCTTGGTGGTTGAATTTCTTCGCACTGCTGACGATCACACGGCGGTATGATTTTTGAAATGATCACGATCCGACAAATGACGCGCGCGGATATCGCAGCTGCAAATCGGCTCCGAGAGCTGGCCGGATGGAATCAGACCGAAAGAGACTGGGAGCGGTTCTTGCGGTTGAGCCCGGGAGGTTGTTTTGTCGCCTGCCTGGAGGGTAAGGTGCGTGGGACGGCAACAACGCTCAACTATGAAAACCGCTTCGGCTGGGTCGGCATGATCCTGGTAGATCCCGAGTGCAGAAAACAAGGTATCGGCACGCAATTGCTGGAGGCCGGCATCGACTACCTGGAAAGAATTGGAGTGGAAACAGTTAAACTGGACGCCACGCCGATGGGACACAGCCTGTACCTGCAGCATGGTTTTGTCGATGAATACGGCATTGAGCGATGGGAACGCGCAAGATTGCGGATTGCCGATTGCGGATTGCGGATTGAGGACTCTTCTCGAATGCGGAATGACGAATGGGGAATGCGGAATGTGGAACGGCACATACGGCATGACGGCATCTCAGACAATGGACTTGCCGAACCTTTCCAGGTTGGCGGGGAACCTGAGCCTGGATTTCCTGCTCGCAATTCGGGAAGTCCTTCAATCCACAATCCGCAATCCACAATCCGCAATCCGCAATTCAAGCTCTCCTCCCCAATCACGCAAGAGGATCTCGAGCGTGCCTGCACGCTGGACCGCAGCATCTTCGGCGCGGACCGAAGCGAACTGCTCTTCCTGACCTGGCGACAAGATCCTTCGCGTTCTGCGGTAGTTTATTCAGGCGACGACACCATTGGCTATATCTTCGGGCGCGAGGGAGCACGCGCCTACTACCTGGGACCGTGGGTGGCACAGGATAACTTTGCGGCCGAGCAACTTCTCTCGGCTCTACTACTGCGCCTTCAGGGCCAAACCGTCTATGTGGATATTTGTCTAGAGAACCCGCACGCAAAGGCTTTAGTAAAGGCTGCCGGGTTTACTGCGCAGCGTCCCCTGACGCGCATGTACCGGGGTTGGAATCACCATCCTGGCCAACCCAAATATGTGTGCGGCATCGCGGGACCAGAACTCGGATGAAGAAAGGAAGGAGCGGCAACATGTCCCAACCATTCTACGACTCACGATGCATGAGAACGGCTCAGCGACCACTACAGACGGCTGGCCGGCTCGCCGCTAATCACTTTTCCCTACGAGACCACCCCTTTCATATCCCTTTCACCCCTTCATATCCCCTTCATATCCCTTATTTAAACCGGAATCTCGCACTGATAATTCTTGCGATCCTGGCGTCTTGGTGCCTTGGTGGTAATTTTCAGCAGCCCGCTGGCAACGCCGACTTAGTCGTCATCAATGCTAAAGTGCTCACCGTCGACAAAGATTTCAGCATCGTGGGCGCTGCAGCCATTAAAAATGGCAAATTTATTGCGGTGGGAGAAAGCAGTCAAATCCGCAAACGGGTCGGACCGAACACTCAGGTGATCGATGCGCATGGCAAGACGGTCATCCCCGGGATCATCGAAAGCCACTCGCATTCCGTCGATGTAGCTCGATCCGAAGCGGTACAACCCTACGAAGAAATGAGCTCCATTCCGGTCCTGCAGGAGTGGGTGAGGCGGGCAGCCGCCAGAAAACCCGCGGGAGAATGGATCATCATTCCCAGAGCTTATCCCACTCGACTCAAAGAGCATCACTTTCCAACCAAAGCCGAGCTGGATGCCGCAACCACTCGCCATCCTGTGGTGTGCGACGGAGCCTACAGCCATGTGCTCAATACCCTGGCCCTTGAGAAAGCCGGTATCCACCGAAACTCCCCGCCTCTCCCCGTGGGAGAAATTGACCGCGACGCTGGCGGCGAGCCAACCGGCCTGCTGCGCAATGCAGGCAAATATCTGGAACGCTTTCTTCCTCGGCCGTCCGTGTCGCGGGAAAAGCACCTCGACCTGCTGGAAAAAGTGCATCAGATTTATCTCTCTCAAGGAATCACCAGCGTGATGGAGCGGGGCGCCACGCTGGAGGATTACCGTCTTTATGAGCAATTGCGCAAGCAGGGGCGACTGCATCCGCGATCTCGCGTGACGATTCGCCTTCCCGGCGCGACCGCTGAAGAAGCGGAGCGTTTTATCCAGAGTCTCCCTTTGAAACCCAACAGTGGCGATGAATGGCTCACCGCCGGCCCGCTGAAAATTATCGTCGATGGTGGAATACTGATCGGCACCGCCTACATGCGCCAGCCTTACGGGCCCAAGGCAGCGCCGCTTTACAACCTCAAGGATCCGAACTATCGCGGCAGTCTTAGCCTAAAACCGGAAAGTGTCACGGCTTTGATCAGCACCGGTCACCGTTTGGGTTGGCAGATGGCAGCGCACGTGACCGGCGATGCCGGAGTTGACATAGTTCTCGACGCCGTCGAAGCCGCCGGTGGCATTCGTCCCGTCGATAAATCGCGCTTTAACTTGATTCACGCTTACTTTCCCAACGCCGAAAGCGTGAGACGCGCGCGCAACCTGGGAGTCTACGTGGATACGCAGCCGGCCTGGTACTACAAAGACGCCGACAGCCTGCTTCCCGCACTAGGTGAAGATCGGATGAAGCGTTTCATCGGCATTCGCGATTGGATCAATGGCGGTGTTCCGGTTGTGGCCAACACCGACCACATGTTCGGCTTGGACCCGGATAAATCGCTCAATCCATTCAATCCATTTTTGACCATGTATGTTCTGGTCACGCGCAAAACAGAGTCAGGCCACGTCATTGGCCCAGAGCAGAAAGTATCACGCCGCCAGGCATTGGAAATGATGACGCGCAACGCCGCGGCCCTCACGTTTGACGATCCGCTGAAGGGATCGATTGAAGCGGGCAAACTCGGAGACCTGGTGATTCTCTCGGACGACTATCTAACTTGTCCACCGGACAAGATCCGATCGATTCGCGCCGAGACGACGATCATAGGCGGTAGGGTTGTTCATGCAGGAAAATAAGCACTCTAGGTTTTCTTGGCGCGCAGAAAGTTCACAAAATGGTCAAATTTTGAAGCAGTACCGAGGCCACCATGGGGCTTGT
>DASYPF010000305.1:0-7112 GCA_036006905.1 Acidobacteriota bacterium | reverse complement strand
TGGAGCCGACAACTGCCACTGGCTTACGTTCCGCGGACCTATGCCGGCATCACATCGGGCAGCGAGCGCACGGTGCTGCGCGGCTCCACCGACGAAGAGGAAGGAGCACCGCGGCCTGACCTGAATATTGTCTTCGACCAGGCCACCTATGTGCCTTCAAGGAAATGGCTCGCCTATTTCACTGGAGGACTGACTGCCGCCTATGATGTGCTCCGTCGCCGCTGGACGGATCTTTCTCCCAGGCACGCTCCCCCGCCGGTCTTGGGCGGCTCGCTCGCTTACGATCCCTTGAACGACGAGATTGTACTCTTTGGCGGTGGGCATGTGGCCGAACCAGGACCAAACGAAAAATTGGCCGGCTACACTGGAACCTGGACCTATCGGTTCAGCGATCAGGATTGGCATCGATTGCAAACGACAAACCAGCCGCCGCCTAGAATGAACACGCGCATGGTTTTGGATTCAAACAACCAGCTCCTGGTCTTATTTGGCGGAGATGGTCAAAGCCATTATCTTGCCGACACCTGGCTGTATGATTTGAAAAATAGGAGCTGGAAAGCTTCCAAAGCAGGCGACGGGCCGGAAGCTCGGGCGGGTCATTTCACCGTTTTTGATCCTGTAACCGGGTGGGTTCTGATCGGCGGAGGCTACAATAGCGAAGATCTCACCGACATGTGGGCTTATGATGCGGCCAAAGACCGGTGGCAAAAAATCACCGGCCGGGTGCCCACCGGTTTTTACATCAGCGCCGATATTGCTCCGGAAAGAAATCTAATCGTCCTTACCACCGCGACGCGCGCTCCCGGAGACAAGATGTCCTGCAATGTTCTGTATCCGGTGCGCACCACTTACGCCTATCGCATCCGTAAAGACACTCTGCAGCCTGAGTCAGTTTCGAATTCACGAATACACCCAATCCCCAAGCGGAACGCTCCTGAAGACACTACCCAAAAGGCCGACCAGTCTCGCAGGCAGGCTCAGGCGAAAAGACTTGCTGAGATGCCCTTCAATCGATGGGTTCACCTGGCCAACCCGGGAAGAGTCGGCGTTACGCGCACGTGGGGTTCGGCAACGTTTGACACAGACAGAGGGCTGATTCTTTATTGGGGAGGCGGACACTGCGGATACGGAGGAAACGACGTAGATGCCTACGACCTTATCGAGCACACCTGGCGCAGTATTGAAAGGACGCCTGAGTATCCAGGGCGCTCCTGGGATCATGGAGTGCGGCTGGCGGGAGTGACGTTTCAGGGGAATCCATGGACCGATCACGGGCGCCGCATTTACTCTTACGATCCTGTCAGCCGCAAGATGATCATGGTTCGCCCGATCAGACTGACTGATGGTTACGATCCCGAGCTGCTGCGCAAAGTGCCGGCAGTTCGGCCCGTGGCCCAGGACGCGCTTGTGAACCCGCCCAGTTCCTACGTCAAGTACACCACGTGGACCTACCATCCGGAGAGCGCGCAATGGGAGATGATCGGGGGAGCACCGGAAGGGCTGGACACGTTGGTTAGTACGCCATATGGAGTCATGGGCGTGAATGTTTACTGGCCCGGCAGGCTCAACGACGCCGGTTACCTGTTGCCCTGGCGCGACTCGCATCCTTCCCAAAACAAAGCAATCTATCTACTCAATGTCGGTCGCAGGAAATGGGAGCGACTCAACCGCGGAGGACTCGCTCCGCAAAATCTCTACGAAATGACCAGCCTGGCTTATGACTCTAAAAGAGATCAGATTCTTCTACACGGCGCAGGGACGAAGCACGATGAGCTATGGGCGTTTAACATGAGCGCGCGCCTTTGGAAAAAGATGAACCCAAAAATAGTTGGCACAGGCAAGCTGCCCGTTTGCACGCGTGAGGCCGTCTATATTCCGGGCGAAGACGTTTTTCTAATCTATGGGCCGGCGCCTGAGAACAAAACTGTTCCGGCGGTTTCGGTCTACTCGCTCGAGGAAAACCTGTGGCGCAGAGTTGAAATTCCGATGCAGGATGGAATTGAGAGGGAACAGCGAGCGAATCAAAATCGGGCAATGGTTTACGACCCCAAACACAATCTGGTTCTTCTGGTGCTGGGCAGCGGAGGCGACCAGGGCAGAGCTTTTGTTTATGCCATGCGCTATCAACACCCGCAATGATATGATAGATAATTCCAGTTTCGGGCAAGTCACGCAGGCACTGGATCCAAGAATATTTCAGTTATGTTTCTCTATGACGTGTTCGGAATGTTGGTCTTAGTCTTGATCGGAGTATTTCTGCTTTTCATCCCATTGGCCGCGGCTGATTCGCTGGTTTGGACGTTCGGCAAGGTCGCCAAGGTCAAGTCGAGGATCGAGACCCAACGCTTTGCAGCCCGTCACGGCGGTTCGAAAGAGAGCCTTCTTGGATGAAAGAGAAACTACTTAATCTCGTACGTGAACTGAAGAAGGACGGCCCGGGTTTAACCGGGGAAGAAGCGGAATTCCTACTCCGCAGCTTGACTAAAACCAGAGGCGAGAGAAGCTTTACTGAACTGGAGGCTCGGACGGTTATTCAGTGGGCTCATACGACCAAAGTCGGGTACGACTTTCTAAAGGCTATACTCGAAGGGAAAATGCAAATCGACGTGGCCGATGGTGAGATCGTATTTCTTGCACCAGAGACTGTGCAGTAGCTTATTTCAGCCTGGGCCGTTTGACGTTGCTGGCTAGGCCCACTGCTTCCATCGCGCAGATGAAGTACCATCCGATGTCCACCTGCCACCACTAAGGCCCAGGCGCGCCGAGCCGGCAGAGGAATCGTTAAGACTGAAACATGTAAGAACACTCTGCCGCTCTTGGCGAGTCCTCATACTTCAAGCTTCAGCCCCTCCCTCTGTGCTAACTTTGTACTCTATGTGACGCCTTCGGCGTCTACAGCCTAGCTCATCCTATTGGTTTGGTTGCGGCCGTGCCGCGCCAGGCCTTTGTGGTGAACGTTTGCGGAAAGCCACTGGAGGCGGTCTCAGTACTGATGAAATATCTGAAGGACCTTTGGGAAGAAGAGAAGTCAAGGCAGTGGGAAAGCGATCCTTTAGAATTACTGCGTTACCGCTCCAACCTTCTTGGAGCAGATCTACGCATCACCAACTTTGCAGGGGGCAACACCAGTTCCAAGTTCGAATTACCCGATCCACTCACCGGCAAGCCAGTGAGGATTTTGGCCGTCAAGGGCAGCGGAGGCGACCTGGGCAGCATCGACAAAGAGGGCTTCGCGCTTCTCTACATGGATCGACTGGGGCAGCTTCAAACCATCTATCGGGGTGAGAAGCATGAAGATGAAATGGTCGTTTACTATTCGTTATGTGCCTTCGGGCAAAATCGCGTAGCAGCTTCTATCGACACCCCACTCCATGCTTTCTTACCTTACCCACACGTGGATCATTTACATCCGGATTGGGCGATTGCTTTGGCGGCCAGCGCCAATGGCGGGGCCAAATTGGAAGAATTCAACCGCCGGTTTAAACGGAGTCTGCTCTGGCTTCCCTGGCAACGTCCGGGGTTCGAGCTGGGAATGATGCTGAAACAGACCGCTGAGGCCCATCCAGCTTCCCAGGGAATGGTTCTCGGCGGCCATGGCTTGTTTACCTGGGGAAAAACACAGCGCGAATGTTACCTGAGCAGTATCAGCATCATCGATGAATTGGGCGAATTTATTTCGGAACACCAGCGTCCGGGCTCGAAGATTTTCGGCGGGCCTAAGCTGGCCACTCACAAAAATTCAACGGCAATCGCAGTGGAGATATTGCCTTATCTTCGCGGAAAACTCGCTACCCAGAAGCGCTCGATTGCGCACTATAACAACTCTTCCGATGTCATGCAGTTTGTCAACTCGCATTACGCTGAATCTCTATCAAAACTCGGGACGAGTTGCCCGGATCACTTTCTCAGAACCAGGATCTGTCCTCTCCACGTCCCTTGGGAACCACAAGCAGAAGGCGTCGATCAGTTGAAAGGGAAGATCGCCGAAGGGATAGAACGGTATCGCGTGGAATACGAAAAATATTATCAGTCGTTCGCCGACGCCGCCTCGCCTCAGTTGAGAGACTCAAATCCGTCGGTCATCCTTGTTCCGGGCCTGGGAATGTTCACTTTTGGGAAAACTAAAAAGGAAGCTCGGATCACCGGCGAATTTTATGTAAACGCCATCCACGTCATGGCAGGAGCAACGGCCTTGGAGGAAGGGGCCGCCCCCAAAACCTATCCACAGGCGAAGCGTGCTGAAGATTCCAGAGAATTTTCCAGCTTTCATAACTACGTGGCATTGCCCCGAAAAGAGGCGTTCCGGATCGAATATTGGGCCTTGGAAGAAGCGAAATGGCGTCGAATGCCCCAAGAGAAAGAGTACAGTCGAAAGATTTTTTTGGTTGTGGGCGGAGGCAATGGCATCGGAAGAGCAACAGTTCTCACTTTGGCGCAAGGCGGAGCACACGTCATGGTGGCCGACAGGGACGAAAAGGCGGCATCCGATGTGGCGGTTGAAGCATCGCGGCTGAGCTCTAAAGAGGAAGTTGCTTTTTGCAGGCTCGATCTGGCAATTCGTCAAAGCATTGCTGAGGCTTTAAGGGAAACTGTTCTCTGCTTTGGGGGACTGGATGGAGTCATTAACACAGCCGCGGTCTTTTTGCCCCCGAATCGAGATGGCCACCTGCCGGATGAACAGTGGAAACTCACTTTCGAGATCAATGTCACGGGAAACTACCTGCTGGCCGACGAGGCGAGCCGTCTATTCCGGCAGCAAGACCTGCCGGCCGTCATGGTGCTCGCCAGCTCAGCCAACGCGGTTGTGGCTAAGCGAGGCAGCGAGGCTTACGACGTCAGCAAGAGTGCAGTGAGCCACCTGATACGGGAGTTGTCAGTAGGGCTGGCTCCGCGGGTGCGTGTCAACGGTATTGCTCCGGCGACGGTCATCGAGGGCTCAGCGATGTTTCCTCGGGATCGCGTTATCGCTTCGCTCACCAAGTACAACATTCCATTTCATGAAGGGGAGCCTAGCGAGATATTGCGCGGCAAGTTGGCAGAATTCTATTCCCGCCGAACGCTTACAAAACTCCCCATCACTCCGCAGGACTGCGCCGAAGCGATCTGCTGGCTGGCCAGCGAGCGAAGCGGCAAAACTACCGGTCATCTGATTCCAGTCGATGGCGGGCTGGTGGAGGCTTTCCTGCGATGAGGGCAAATTGTAGCGCCAGTCTCTGGCCGGAAGGCTGCTTCAGCAGCCTTTCCCCAAGGGCCCTTAGGTTGGCCACTATCCGGATTTGCAGCAGCCACAGAGCCACGACCGGAAGGGAGCGGCGCGCCAATGTAAGTCATCTGATGTAAAGTCATCTTCTGTTGCGGGAAAGCCTTGACCACTTGACTTACATCGGCGCGCCGCTCCCTTCCGGTCGCGGCTCTGTGGCTGCCCTTGCGCAAATTTATGCTATCCATCGTATCCTTCACACGAAAATCGATGTCTCTTCTCAACGCGGTCTCCCTCACTAAATCCTTCGCGGGGGTCCATGCCTTGAACGGGGTCTCGTTTGAGCTGCGCGAGGCGGAAGTGCATGCGCTGGTGGGTGAAAACGGCGCCGGCAAGTCAACGTTGATCAAGATCATCACCGGCGCGACCGAGGCGGACTCAGGAAGGCTGGAGGTGCGCGGGCGGGCCATCGCAAATCACAATCCGGCACTTGCCAAATCATTGGGCATCGCTGCCATCTATCAGCAACCCGCGCTTTTTCCCGAGCTGACCGTGGCGGAGAATATCGCGCTCGGAGCGGAACAAGCCGGTTTCTGGCGGCGCATCGACTGGACGAAACGTAAGAGCCGAGCCAAAGAACTATTGAAACGCATCAATGCAAGCATTGATCCTGAAACACTCGTCAGCAGCTTGACGATGCCGGAACAGCAATTGGTCGAGATTGCGCGGGCGCTGGGCGCTGACGCGAATATCCTGGTCATGGATGAACCCACCGCCTCGTTGACCGACCAAGAGGTCGGGAGTCTTTTCGGGGTAATTCGAGAATTACGCGCTCAACAAGTTGGAGTCATTTACATTTCACACCGGCTTGACGAACTGTTTACGATTGCAGACCGCGTGACGGTGCTCCGCGATGGAGACGCGATCACTACGCGCCCGATGGGTGAAGTTGATCGGCCGGAGTTGATTCGCCTGATGGTGGGCCGCGAGTTGTCCGCGGTGTTTCCGAAACGGACCGTGCCTGTGGGAGAGACACTGCTCGAAACGCGGCATTTGGGCTGCTCGGCCTGGCGCATCCGCGATGTAAGCCTGAGTGTGAGAGCCGGTGAGATTTTAGGCCTCGCGGGTTTAGTCGGATCGGGGCGCTCCGCGCTGGCCTGCGCACTCTTTGGACTTAACCCGGCAGACGAAGGACAGCTATTGCTGCGCGGCAAAGAAGTCAAAATCGTAAACCCCACGCAGGCGGTCCGGCACGGCATCGCTTATGTCCCGGAAGATCGCAGGCGACATGGCGTGATTCTGGAAATGGCTGTATCCGTGAATACAACCCTCGCCATACTGCGCACAATTTCCAAATTCGGTTTTCTCGATTTTCGGGCAGAGCGGGCCATCGCCGCGGATTTCACCAAGCGCCTTGCGGTGAAAACGCCCTCTCTGTTTGCACCCGTGGGCAACCTCTCGGGCGGCAATCAGCAAAAGGTCTCGCTGGGGCGCTGGCTGGCCACGAACCCTTCGGTGATTATCCTGGACGAACCGACGCAAGGGATTGATGTGGGAGCAAAGGCGGAGATTCACCGGCTGATGGTAGACCTTGCCGGGCGCGGCCTGGGTGTAATCATGATCTCTTCGGAACTACCGGAGATTTTGGGCATGAGCGACCGAATTGCAGTGATGCACGAGGGAACAATTGCCGGAATCCTCGAACGCGCCGATGCCACACAGGAGAAGGTTCTCGCCCTGGCGTTGGGGAAGAACTAGCCCGAATTAGCATTATTTAAGAATGGGGGAAAGACGAGCCACGAATTACACGAATGACGCGAATAAGCAGCCGCAGAGCCGCGACCGGAAGGGAGCGGCGCGGCAACGTAAGTCGACTCGTGCGGCCAAGGCGTTGGTGACGTACATTGGCGCG
>DASYPF010000304.1:0-11727 GCA_036006905.1 Acidobacteriota bacterium | reverse complement strand
GGGAAATCCTTTTCAAGGTATCCGCCATCGGAGCACGTGCCTCGCTTTAACAGCGGACTGTATCAGGGAAATGAATCGTGGTCAGCTTGGCAATCCGAAAAAAACTAATCCGCAGTCTCCGGGTTGCTATAATGCCACTATTATTTAGCCTCAGCGTCCGCGATAGGAGGAGATTTCAATGCTGAAATCCACTTTTTGGTTCACTCTTGTTTTCGCCACTCTCGGTTTAACTACTGCATACGCCCAAGTTGAAACCGCCAAGATTGTCGGCACGGTCAAAGATTCCACCGACGCGCTTGTCCCCGGTGTTCAGATCACGATCATCCACGTTCAAACAAACCGCCGGTTTTCGACCATCACCAACGACCAGGGCCGCTATGTTTCCGTCCCGCTGCCAGTCGGAGAATACCGTGTGGAGGCCGAACTGCCCGGATTTAAGAAGGCGGCTCGCAGCGGGATCACGCTGCAGGTGCAGGACACGGCTGTTGTGGATTTAACGCTGGAAGTCGGAGAAGTGACCGAGCTGGTGGAAGTGAAAGGCGACGCGCCGCTGCTCAACACTTCCGAGCCGTCACAGGGCCAGGTCATCGACAACCGGCGCATGGTGGACATGCCATTGAACGGCCGGGATTACATCCAGCTTGCGCTGCTTTCTGTGGGTGCCGTCGAGCCGATCGGGGGACGGGCGGGCGGTTTCAGCAGCGGCGGGCAACGCACCACGCAAAACAACTATCTACTGGATGGAGTCGACAACAACAGCGTCGAACTGGCCACAGCGGGGCGCAGAGCGGAGATGGTGAAGCCTTCCATCGACGCCATCCAGGAATTCAAGGTCCAGACCAACAGCTACTCAGCCGAGTTCGGACACGGCACTGGAGCGGTAGTCAACGTGACGACCAAGTCGGGCGCCAATGAGTTTCACGGCACTGTTTTCGAATTCCTCCGTAATGAGGTACTCGACGCTCGAAACTTTTTTGACACTCCAGGCAGCCGCAAGCCGTCTTTTAAGCGGAACCAGTTTGGGTTTTCCCTGGGCGGCCCGATCATCAAGAACAAGACTTTCTTTTTTGGGGATTACGAAGGAACGCGTATCCGCGAATCGCGGACAGTGGTGAGCACGATTCCGACGCTCAAGATGCGCAACGGCGACTTTGCGGAGATCGGGACGATCTTTGATCCCGCCAGTTATGATCCGACGACCAAAGCACGGCAGCCCTTCTCCAATAAGCTGATCCCGGCAAACCGAATCGACCCGATCGCGCGCATCCTGGTGGGCTTGTTCCCAACGCCCCAAAACAGCAGCTTGGCGAACAATTTCACTTTCAATCCTCCCTCCATCGAAGACGTCGGCAAATTCGACGCTCGGATCGACCACGCCTTCAGTAACAATGACAACGTCTACTATCGTTTCAGCCTTCATGATCAAACTCTGCCGGCCTCACTGAACTTGCCTGCGCCGGCGTTTGGAGGCGGTGTTTTTGACTCCACAATTCGCGGCGTCAATACAGGCCTGGTCTGGAATCATTCCTTTTCCCCGGCCCTAATAAGCTCCAACCGAGTGGCGTGGAACTTTGCGCGCTTTACCCGCGTCAATCCTGCCGAAGCAGGAAAAGAAAATCTAAACGCAAAGTACGGTTTGAAGGGAGTCGACCTGACGACGCCGGGCGCATTTTCCCAGTTTGCGATTTCCGGCTATCGGAACCTGGGACTGGGTTCTTTCAATGGCGTGGATCGGGACTCCCAGAATAGCCAGTTTAGCAGCGACACCACGTGGATCCGGGGAAATCAGACCTTCAAGTTCGGAGCCAACATCATCCGTTCGCAAAACAACATCTACAACATCCGCGACCTCGTCGGAAACTTTACCTTCAACGGCAGGTTTACCAATAACCCTGCTACGGGCAGTGGGGGAGACGCTCTGGCCGATTTCATGCTCGGAATTCCGTCGCGATTCGTCAGGAGCACTCCCATTGATGTCAATCTGCGCGGCTGGCTGCATGGGCTTTACCTGCAGAACGACTGGCAGGTGAAGCGCGGCCTGACTTTGAATCTGGGCGTGCGCTACGAGCTATCGCTTCCCTATATAGATCAGCAAAACCAGATGGCCCAGTTTGATATGGATACCGATCCTTCCAATCCGAAACTGGTGCCGGCAAGGTCTGGCGGCAGCCGCGCGGACCGGGCGCTGATCGCCGCTGACACGAACAACTTCGCTCCCAGGGTGGGCTTCGCCTATCAGCTTATGCCTCTGACGGTCGTGCGCGGAGGCTACGGAATCTTTTACGGCTACATGGAACCAAGCGGCGATGCCGAGTATCTGATCGGCAATCCTCCCTTTGCCTTCGGATCTCAAATCAACACCGACAGCATCACGCCCGCTCTGCTTTTGAAGGACGGCGCGCCGCCGGATTTGCTGACCGTAGAGAAGGCAACCAGTTTGAGCTTTTCCTCATTTGAACGGAACCCGACGCGCGATTATTCGCAGCAGTGGAACTTAAACATTCAGCGCCAGCTTGCACAAGACTGGCTCTTTGAAATTGGCTATTTCGGAGACAAGGGGACGCACCTGCTGAGAAGAATCTTCGGCAACCCCTCTGCTCCGGGCGCCGGCAATATCAACGCCAAGCGGCGCTACAAGAGCATTGCTATTCCCGGAACCAGCGTGGTGGTTTCGCCATTGGGCCCGGTATTGCGGCACGAGTGGAGCGGCAACTCCATTTTTCACTCGTTGCAAACAAAGGTAGAAAAGCGCTTTTCTTCCGGGTTTACACTCCTCAGCTCCTATATCTGGTCGAAGACGATCGGCGACACCTGCGGTTTTGCCGGTTCGGGAAATTCGCCGGGCTGTGATTATCAGGACCCACAGAATCTGCGGCTCGATCGAGGTCTGGACAACCAGCACCTGGAGCATCGGTTTGTGTTTAGTTCGATCTGGGAGCTGCCTTTTGGAAGCGGTCGTCGCCTTGGCGCCAATTGGAGCGGTCCGCTCGATGCGATTCTTGGAGGATGGTCGATTGGAGACATCATTACCATCGAGTCGGGACAGCCGCTGAGCCCGACCGTTCAGGGCGATCCGGCTAATACCGGAGAAAACAACCGTCCGAATCTGATCGGCAACGCATTGCTGGATCGGGGTGAGCGGAACGTGGATCAGTGGTTCAACAAGGCCGCGTTCGTTTCCAACGAGCGCTTCATGTTTGGAAACGCCGGTCGAAATATCCTCCTGCAACCCGGTTTCGCCAACATCGACTTTGCCACATACAAACGCTTTCGGATCAGCGAGGGAATATCGACGCAGTTTCGGTTCGAGGCGTTCAACTTCTTCAATACCCCCCACTTGGGCGCACCCAACGCACAGTTTGGAAACCGGAACTTCGGCCAGATTACCAGCGCCGGACGTCCGCGCACGCTGCAGTTCGCATTGAAGGTGATTTTTTAGGCAGTCAGCGGAGGTTTTGCGCCGCCGGCTACGATTCTTCCCTCGAACGGATGTTCGAATAATTGAATGCTTGGGAGCTTCATTCGAGGGAAGTCTCGGTCACCTCAGGCCAAAAAACCGAGATTGTTTGACTCCACCCTCTGCTGCCATGCTATTCTAACGGTTGTTCGAAAATATCATGGCAGCTACTCCTACCACACGCTTGGCGTCAGACCGGTACGATGCGCGGCTGAATGAGATCTTGCTGAGTTCTGCGCAGATCTTTGCCGAGAAGGGGTTCCACAACGCCTCAATGCGCGACATTGCGCGCGCCACGCGTACCAGCCTCGCTGGACTTTATTATTACTTCCAGACCAAGGAAGAATTACTCTACCTGATCTCTTGTTTTGCCTTCGATCAGGTCACTGAACTGCTCGCACAGCATCTCTCCGAGTATTCCGATCCGCGCGAAAAGCTGCGTTTTTTTGTCTTCAATCACCTGCACTTTTTTATCCGGCACTGGAACGAGACTAAGGTCCTGGCACATGAGGCTGACTCCCTTCATGGCAAGTACTTCGATGAAATCATGGATAAGAAGCGGCGCTACGTCACCCGGATTGAACGGATTCTAACCGAACTTCAGCAGCATATCCCGGAATCGCGCCGCAAAGATGCACGCCTTTCGGCGTTGTGCCTGCTGGGAATGATGAACTGGATTTACACGTGGTACAACCCAAAAAAGGACGCGAATATTCACAAACTGGCCGATGTCATGGCGTCGCTGTTCCTTGACGGCTTCGACTCAACAAAAGCGAGTTCGCCGGCATCCGGCCCTTTCCAGGAGCAACGGTTATGAGTAAAACTCTAGACCCAACCGAAGTCGCTTCCACCCTGGTGGAATACCAAGTCGATGGAGGTATCGCCACTTTGACGATGAGCGATCCACCTGCCAACACCTACACCTACGAGATGATGCGCCAGATGGACGACTCCATCCTGAAGGCGCGGATGGACGACAGCGTCCACGTCATCATCCTTACGGGAAAAGGCGAGAAGTTTTTCTCAGCCGGCGCCAATATCAAGATGCTTGCCACTGTCACTCCGCAGTACAAGTACTACTTTTGCCTGCATGCCAACGAAACGCTCAACCGGCTCGAGCAGACGCCCAAACTGGTGATCGCGGCGCTGAACGGCCACACTGTCGGCGGCGGATTGGAAATCGCCCTGGCTGCCGATATCCGCATCGCCCGCAAGGATGGCGGCAAGATCGGGCTGCCGGAAATCTCGCTCGGGGTGTTGCCGGGAACCGGCGGAACGCAACGCGTGTCCCGGCTGGTCGGAAAATCGCGCGCCATCGAACTGATGATCAGCGGCCGCACCTTCGCTTTTGAAGAAGCACTCGAGATGGGATTGATCAACGACATTTACAGCCGCGACAACTTCCGCGAGGAAGTGAACGATTACGCACAACAGTTCCTCCCTCCCCGCAAAGCGGCCAAAGCCGTAGGGCGTATCAAGCGGGCGGTGCAGTCCGGCCTGGAGATCGCCTTCCCCGAGGCGCTGGCCCTGGAGCGCGAGCTGCAGCAGCAGCTTTTCCAGAGTGACGACGCCAAGGAAGGTTTGGCGGCCTACGTGGAAAAGAGAACGTCAAAATTTCAGGGAAAGTGATTGTGCATCGAGATCGACAAAACACTCACTACAGAGGCGCAGCGCGACAAAGCCGCAGGCAAAATGCCGTCCACGTGCACGACCACGTCAACGTCCACGAACACGTCCAGTCGCTGTTACGAATGTTTTTTCGTCACCGTCGACGTGGTCGTGGTCGTGTACGTGGACGTGGGCGTGGACGGTTTTTGCTTTCAGCCGGGGAAATCTTT
This sequence comes from Acidobacteriota bacterium, assembly GCA_036006905.1. Taxonomy (GTDB): domain Bacteria; phylum Acidobacteriota; class UBA6911; order JACQSX01; family JACQSX01; genus DASXTB01. The sequence goes on along the minus strand of DASYPF010000304.1, from coordinate 6,432 downwards.
CCAAGACAGCAAGATTTCAGAAGACAGCAGTGCAGCGAATTCGAAGGGCGAGGAATTTATGGCAACGACTGCAGAAATGAGTATCCCAGTGCGACAACTCTTCATCGACGGCGAGTGGACTGAACCGGCCACAGGGAAGTATTTTTCGACGGTGAACCCTGCGACGGAAGAAGTCATCGCTCAGGTTGCGCAAGCCGGGCCGGAAGATGTGGACCGCGCTGTCACAGCCGCGCGAAAAGCCTTCCAAGCAGGTCCCTGGCCTGCAATGAGCCCGAAAGAACGCGCGCGGATCCTTTGGAAGATCGGCGAACTGATCTTCCAGAGGGTCGATGAGCTGGCCCGGCTGGAGACGATGGATAACGGCAAGCCGATTTTTGAAAGCCGTTACGCCGACATTCCCATGGTGGCCGACGTCTTTCAGTACTACGCGGGTTGGGCGACCAAAATCCATGGAGAAACCGTGCCCATCGGGATGAAGTCGTTCAACTTCACTTATCGAGAACCGGTGGGAGTAGTGGCTGCCATCGTCCCGTGGAATTTCCCGCTGCTGCTGGCAAGCTGGAAAATCGCGCCGGCGCTGGCTGCGGGCAACACGGTGATTGTTAAGCCGGCGAGCCTGACACCGCTGACTGCATTGAAGCTGGCCGAAATCGCCCAGGAAGCCGGAGTCCCTCCGGGGGTTCTCAACGTGATTCCGGGTCCGGGAAATGCCATCGGAACTGCACTGGTGACTCACTCCGGCGTCGACAAGATTGCATTTACCGGAGAAACCAGAACGGGCAAGGAAATTCTGCGGGGCGGGGCGGACACTCTGAAAAAAGTCACGCTGGAGCTGGGAGGGAAATCACCGAACATCGTTTTCGCCGATGCCAACCTGGATGCGGCCGTCAAAGGTGCGAGCATCGGTATCTTTTACGGCAAGGGAGAAGTTTGCGCCGCCGGCTCGCGGCTGCTCGTTCACAAGTCCATCCATGATGCGCTGATGGAACAATTGACGGCTCGAACCCGAAAGCTGGCGCCCGACGATCCGATGAACATAAAAACACGTTTGGGCGCCATCGTTTCTCAATCGCAGTTGGACAAAGTGTTGAGCTACATTGAAGCGGGCAAGAAAGAAGGGGCGCAATTGGTTGCCGGCGGGCAGCGCGCCCAAATCGGTTCCGGCAAAGGCTATTTTATTCAGCCGACAATTTTTGATGGCGTCAAAAACGAGATGACCATCGCTCGCGAGGAGATTTTCGGTCCCGTGCTGGCGACAATCGTCTTCCAGGAGGAGGAAGAAGCGATCGCTTACGCCAACGATACTCAGTACGGTCTGGCAGCGGCCGTGTGGACTCGGGACATCGGAAAAGCGCACCGCGTGGCTCGACAAATCCAGACAGGAACGGTCTGGATCAATACTTACAACCAGTACGACTCAGCCAGCTCTTTCGGCGGCTATAAAGCCAGTGGCTTTGGCCGCGAGCTGGGCGTGCATGGCTTGGACGCGTACACGCAGGTGAAGACGATTTGGGTGGATTTGGGGGCATAGAATTTCGAATGCCGAATTTCGAATGTCGAATGAAGAAACGCATTTTGTCCGTGGTTGCCGGCCAGGTGCCATTTTCGTGGGTCAGCGTCAGTAGCACGCGATTGAGTTTCTCAGCAACAAAAGAAGTTCTGGAGAACAACGACGCGCGGGAACTGCCAACAGCCGACCACGTCCACGTTCACGAGCACGTCAACGTCCACGGAATACGGCCACGGGAGTCGGGTAGAATTATCGATTCTTCCCGTGAGCGTGGGCGTGCTCGTTGACGTGCTCGTGAACGTGGACGTGGTCGGGTTTCCTTTGGTGACAGTTATGCCGCCTTAGTTCTTTGCGGTCGAGTAAGAGGAGAACGCAGCAATGCCGAAAATTGGAACTTTCGATGATTGGGTAGATCTTTTCCGCCAGTGGCAAAAGGATCTGAATTTGGACCTTCCCGGATTGAAGGACTATCAGTTCGAGGCCAAGTTTGGCGATCTCCACTCACCGGAGATTGAGTTCGGAGATTTCCATGGAGCACGGAAGTGGGAAAAGACATTGCATATTCCGGATCAGCGGATCCGCGATGCGCTGCTCAATCTGATCGTGTATCAAGGCGATACCGAATTTGCTTCGGTAGAACAGCAGAAAAACTTGATCGAAACAGCTCCCACGTCGCATGACCTGTTGTCGCTCAGCCGGGTGATGACCGAGGAAATGCGACACGGCTTCCAGATGTGCAATCTGCTGGTAAATCACTTTGGAAACACCGGCAAGATGGAAGCTCAGAAGCTGCTTGAGCGCCGCGCCTTCGAGCACAACCGATTGCTCGGATCTTTTAACGAAGATGTCGCCAACTGGCTTGATTTTTTCACATATACGGAATTCATCGATCGCGACGGAAAATTTCAGCTCAAGATGCTGAGCCATTCAGCATTTGAACCCCTGGCGCGCAGCATGCCACCGATGCTCAAGGAAGAATCGTTCCACCTGGGCACAGGCAACAACGGTCTGCTGCGCATCATCCGCAAGGGTCGCATCCCAATCGACATCATCCAGCGCTATTTCAACAAGTGGGTGCCGACGGCCTACGATCTGTTCGGCACCGACAATTCCTCGTCGGCACACTGGGCTTACGTGTGGGGCCTGAAAGGACGCTTCAACGAGGAGTCGGCCGCCGAACCTGCCGAAAAGGAGCACCTCAACGAAGCGGCGCGCGAGCTCTACCGAAGAGAGCTTCAGGGACTGGTGGATCGGATGAACAAACTGATTCCCGATGACCGGCTTAAACTGATCGTACCGGATCTGAAGTTCAATAGAGCCATCGGCGTTCATGCGGATAAGACTTATGACATTTATGGCAACAAATTGAGCGCCGCTGAATATGAAGAATACAGCAAGAAGATATTTCCCACTCCAGAAGATGAGGCCAGGCTGCATCGGATCTTTGACGAGGGCGATTGGATTGAGGACAAGGAAGCGGAAAAACCCGAGTCGGGGCGCCGGCAGTCGTCGGTTTACCTGCATGAATCGGAGCAGCATGGAAAACCAGACATGAAAAATTAGAACAGCCGCGGCACTCACTAAGGCGCAAGCAAATGTTCGAATGTCGAGTTTCGAATTCCGAATGTTGATCATAGGGCGCTGATGGCTGATATTTGAATTGGCGAAAGCCTCGTTGTTCATGCTCTTTCATTCGACATTCGAAATTCTGCATTCGAAATTTCACATGCCTTCACGGTGAATTTTCCAGCATGTCGCACGCAATCTTAAGACGCCAATGGCAGGAACTGCTCTCTCGCTGGCCGCGCGATGCAGCCGGACCCGCTCCGCTGCGCCAGGGACTTATCGGCTGCGCGGATACTAAACGCGGTGAACCTCCGGTTGATTTTCTCATCCCTCTCGGAAATCTTGCCGGCACGGAAATGAAGCGCCCGGCTGCCGCCGCAGTTTCATGTGACATCATTGCTTATCAGAACAGGCCGTGCGTTGCTGTCGGAATAGGGGAGCCGGGGAAAACTTCTTCGCTTGACGTAATCGCGCTCAAGAAAATTCTGCGTGCCCAGACGATTGCTCTTTCCGGAGGCCTGCCGATTGCCTTTTTCTGGTTTGGCCGCTGCGAAATCGCGCGGGACGATTCTGAGATTTTCCCTGACTTTGACGCGGCGGGGGTTTTGATTCAAAGGGCCGCAATGGCCGGCTCCGACGGCAGTTCGCAATTTATTTACTGCGAACAGGTGGCGGGTGTCGGTGGGACGCTGGCACGGGCGCTTCCCCGCCGCCTGCACGACGATCGCCATGCTCCTGCCTACCGAGATTTTTTGACATGGTTGGAAAAACACGCGACGCTGCCCGCCCTGCAAGAGCCGGCCGCGAATTGTGACCCCGCGGACCTGATGCCATTGAGCCCGTCTGAGGAATACAACACGCGCGACATCATCGCAACGCTGGTCGATGCCGGCAGCTTCGTGGAATATCGAGCCGAATACGGCAGAACATTGATCTGTGGCTACGCCCGGATAGGGACGATGCCGGTGGGAATTGTGGCCAACCAAAAGAAGCATGTTCGCGATAGAGGGCGCCCATTTGAATTTGGAGGCGTCATTTACTCCGAATCGGCCAGCAAAGGGGCTCGATTTATCCTCGACTGCAACCAGAACAGCTTGCCGCTTTTGTTTCTGCAGGACGTCAACGGATTCATGGTCGGGCGAGACGCGGAGATCTCGGGCATCATTCGCTCGGGAGCCAAGATGGTCAACGCTGTGGCCAACAGTATTGTTCCCAAAATCACGTTAATTCTTGGCGGCAGCTATGGCGCGGGCAATTACGCCATGTGCGGCAAAGCTTATGAACCTTTGTTCATTTTTGGCTGGCCTACCGCGCGCTATGCAGTGATGGGAGGTGAACAGGCGGCGCGCACGTTGTGTGATCTTCAAATCCGGCAGGCAGAGAGTTCGGGTAAGAAACTTTCCGAAAAAGACCGAGGCGCGCTGTTCGAGCGATTAAAGAAGACCTATGACGACCAGATTGATCCCCGCTACGCAGCAGCGCGGCTCTGGATCGATCACATCGTCTTTCCGGGCGAGACGCGCGCGCTGCTATTTCAAGCTTTCCGGATCGCCTCCTATTCGCCAAGAAGCGCAGAGTTGAAGACAGGAGTGATACAGACTTAGAAAAATTCCAGCAAATCTCGTTAGATTCTCCGCGTGCCCTGAGAAAGTGTGAAAAAATTGTGGCGCCGCCAGTGTCAGAGCCCGGAGCGTCAGCGACGGGTCCCGCCCCGGTAACAACGCCTGCCAAAGGAAGGTTTGAATCGCCGACTTACTCTGGCGAGACCCGTCGCTCACGCTCCGGGCTCTGACATTTTCGGCGCTGCGTCACATTCCTTGGAGATATTGTGTCTCCAGTCGCGGATGATGACTGGGAGGCCTCCAAGTGACGGGCTTTTTGTTAGACACCCATGTGTGGATCTGGCTTAGCCTCGAACGGCATACTCTGTTGTCCAAGACGGTCCAGGCAAGGCTTCGACGAGGCACGCAGAAATGGATCTCGGCAATTTCTCTATGGGAACTTTCCAAGCTGGTGGAGAAGAAGAGAATCACCTTCTCCATTCCGAGAGAATTCTGAGTTTCTCTGATGTGCGGGCTGTCTGGTAACTTGGAAGTTTCCGGGGATTTTTGGGTGGCAAGAGGTTTTGCGATGAAAACATCGTCCCACCGGGTCTACTATATCCTCTTCGCTTGTTTGTTCACTCCTGCCCTCAAGGGTCAATCCTCCCTGCATCTATCGCGCTAAATCCTCTACGACCTTCACCAGCCCTCCAACCACGCGCGCCATTCGATCGTAGTCGATCTTATCCGGCGTATCTTCCCTAGTGTGGTAGTGGCGGTAGCGATAGAGCGCCGTATCGGTGACCATCACGCCTGGATAGCCTTCCTTCCAGAACGCCCAGTGATCCGACCATCCGATTCCCGGAATCCAGCCCGGCGCGCCGACGCCTTCTGAAGGGAATCCCGTATTCTGGCGAAAGGTTCGAATCGACCGGCGCACCAGTTGTCGCGATGCAATGTTTCCTACAAATCCAATGAAGTTTCCCTCACTGGGATATAACAGGCTGAAGGGAAGAGGGTAAGTCTGGCTTTTGGGGGCGTCCGAATAATATCCAATCGTCTCCAGTGAGATCATCGCGATAATTTTTTCACCACGCCGGCGACAGCGTTTCGCGTATACCCAGCTCCCCATCTCTTCGGTTTGAAAAAAGGGAGGTTCCTCGTTTACAAATGCGACGAATCGCACGGTGCGCGGCACCTCTGTGGGCCTGAGCAAGCGCGCGATTTCCAACATCGCCGCAACACCGGTGGCGTTGTCATTGGCGCCAGGACAGCCAAATACCGAATCGTAATGCGCGCCGACGATGATGATTTCTTGCGGCTGGGCGGGACTTCGCAGCTCAACCTCCAGGTTTCTTACCGTGAGTTCGTGAACTTCAAATTCGTGGGCTGCAGGCTCGTATCTCTGATCACGCAGAACTTTCTCGATGTAATGGGCAGAAGCCTCTAACGCCGGGTACTTAAAGACGTTCCTTTCTCCAATGTCTCCGGCCAACGTCTGAATGTGGACTTTAAGGTGATCCCGAATCTCGTGCTCTTCTTTTGAAAGAGAAGCGAATAGCATTTGTGGGTCGGCAATTTTATTAATTCCAACGGAACCTTTTACCACCAAGGACACAAAGGACACCACGCAAGAGGCGAGATGGGATCAAGGAGTAGCGGTTTGGGTTGGTGTGCGGCAGCGTTGACACCGGCGCCCACAGAGCCGCGACCGGAAGGAAGCGGCGCGCCGATGTAACACTTTGCGACTACACCAGCGCAGAGTTGCTGCAACAACGATGCGGGACGTTCCGATTTTGCAAGCCTGATGGTGAT
>DASYPF010000303.1:0-11732 GCA_036006905.1 Acidobacteriota bacterium | reverse complement strand
TGATCGCTTTCGCGTGGAGCCGGCGGAGATACCTGTCGTGATCTGCCGCGGCGAAGCGGTACTGAAGAATCCCAGCAACCAGGAGATCGCCGACTGTCTCGGCTTCAATGTGGGGATCGATCACACCCACCGGCGCGATGTCGTCATCGTCGGCGCCGGACCAGCGGGTCTTGCTGCCGCCGTTTACGCGGCATCCGAGGGACTCGATGTGCTGGTTATTGAGGCGAGCTCGCCTGGAGGGCAAGCGGCCTCAAGCTCAAAAATCGAGAACTACCTTGGATTTCCAACGGGAATTTCAGGTCGCGATCTGGCCGGACGCGCTTACGCCCAGGCAGAGAAGTTTGGCGCCGAGATCATGATCGCGAAAAGCGCCGCGGAGTTGGTCTGCGAAGACAACGCCTACGGCGTGAGAATCGACGACAGCGTGACCATCCCGGCTCGCACAGTGGTCATTGCCACCGGGGCACGATACCACAGGCCGTCGCTCGCGAATCTCTGTCAGTTCGAAGGTGTGGGTGTCTACTACAACGCGACTTTCATGGAAGCACAGCTCTGCGAAGGCGATGAAGTCATAGTCGTAGGCGGAGCGAACTCGGCCGGCCAGGCCGCGGTGTTTCTGGCGCAAACGGTGAGACACGTTCATCTACTCGTCCGCTCCAGTAGTCCTTCACCTAGCATGTCGCGATACCTGATTCGCCGCATCGAGGAGACTCCAACCATCCACGTCAAGACGAAAACCGAGATCGTGGCTTTTGAGGGAACCGAACATCTGGAGCGTGTGCGGTGGCGCGACGGTACGGGCGCGATAACGAGTCACGATATTCGGCACGTATTCCTGATGACGGGGGCCGGCGCGAACACAGGTTGGCTGAAGGGCTGTGTAGCGCTCGATGAAAAAGGTTTCGTCAAAACCGGATTGGACCTAACGAAGGAGGATCTCGCCGCTGCCCGGTGGCCGACCAACCGCTCACCGTATCTACTCGAAACCTCGCTTCCGGGTGTGTTCGCCGTTGGTGATGTTCGGTGCGGCAACGTCAAACGTGTGGCATCGGCAGTCGGCGAAGGGTCGATAGCGGTTTCGTTTGTCCATCGCGCGCTGGCCGAGTTAGTTGGCGAGCCATCGAAATCTCAATGACCGACCGCCATCAAGACCGTCAAGCACCCGCCGCTCGCCGTTTGTCAGACTGCCGCGCGCGGTAGTCGTTCACGAAGAACCCGTTGATGTCCGGGTACGACACCAAGTTCGCGAAGCCCGCGAAACTCCCCTCCGACTTCAACTTCTGCGCAGCGCGCGTGAAACCGGTCCATGCAGCAAGAGCCAACGCGCCGCCGACACTGATGCGTCGCACGCCCAGCGCCGCAATGTCGGCGACGCTCAAGCCACACTCTCGAACAACTAAGACATTGATTGGCTTAGGCTGAACCGCGTCAGCGAGCGCCTTGATCGCCGTGGGATCGTGGGGGCCTGGCGCAAACAGCACGTCCGCGCCCACCTCAGCGAATGCCTGCAGGCGCTTGATCGATTCGCGGAGGGGATCCTGATGGCCGACAAGGAAACATTCTGCCCTAGCGGTCAGCAGGACGTCGGCACCGGACTGATCGATCGCCTCACGCGCAGCGCGCACACGCTCGACCGCGCGCGGCAGTTCGTAGAGCGGCGAGGATGGATCACCGGTCGAATCTTCGATCGACAGTCCCGCAACGCCGGCTGCGATGCAGCGCGTGACATTGTCGGCCACATCTCGTGGTGACTCTCCGTACCCAGACGCGAAGTCCGCATTGACCGGAACATCGACCGCGCCCGCGATATCGGCTATGTATGCTAGGTTGCGCTCACACGTAAGCGCATGTTCGGAGTCAGGCATTCCCTGCGAGAACGCAAACCCCGCGCTGGTCGTCGCGAGCGCGGGGAATCTGAGTTGCTGCAGGTAACGTGCAGAGCCAACATCCCACGGATTCGGAATCACAAAACAGCCTGCCTCATGCAGAGCGCGGAACGCCCGGCGACGAGTTTTGAAGTTCTCTAACGATCCCCGGTCTTCGGTACCGATAGAGTGCGTTGTCGGTTTTTCGAAATTGTTCATGGCATACTCCAATCGCTTGACTGAATCGATCCGATTCGCCAAGAGCTAGCTACAGGTTCAGATCATCATCTGGCCACCAAGGCAGATAGTTTAGACCCATCCCGCTCTAGGTGCCGCATTTACAGGTTCTCGCTTCCGAACAGATCACTCTCAGGCCCAAGCAAGTTCTAACTCACGTTAAATCAGCTGGTCTCCTTTTCTTCAGGGTGAGCCAAGGGACACGTCAGCGTCCACCTGCCAATAAAACAAAACCGACGATTTTGCGTAGATGGCTGGCAATCCGGAAGTAATATCTGATGGACGGTCTCGTCGTGGCAATTGGACGAAAAACGCGCAGTTCGTACATGTGCCGCTGTCAATCCGTAGTAGAATGTCAATCAACGAGCGGGCGTAGTTCAGTGGTAGAACAGACGCTTCCCAAGCTTCGGACGTGGGTTCGATTCCCATCGCCCGCTCCATAAGTCTCGATGATTCAATTGCCTTTATGCGGCTAAGTCGCTGAAAACACCCCTAGAAATGGTCGATTTTGGACGCTAGATGGACGCCACGCCATCAATTGGACGCCGCTTGTCATCGATCATCTGAATCCCGCCTTCTTCTATATGGCCGACCATAGCGCACGTCATTGCTTCTGCAAGAGTGAAGAGTGTATGGGCGGCTCTGTTCAAACGCCATTACCAGAGAAGTTCGTACAAGCCGTAGGTCAGAGGGATTTAGCAGCTTGCTCCAGAGCCCAGTGCATTTCCCCGGTCTTTCCGTTCTTTTCACCGAACGCTCGAAGCATTTCAAAAATGTCCTTCAACGAGTAGCCCTTGCTTTCCAGCAAATGGTCCCTCACCGCCCCTGTGACGCGATGCAGGAGTTCGTTATATGCACGCAGCAGTTCAGGCTGCACCACTCGGTCTGTTCCGACTTCGTAGGTGTCTCGTGCGCAAATGGTGAGCGCACTGGCGAGCCTTGCCAACAGCACTGTTTTCGCATGGTTCGACATAGACTCCACATTGAGAGTCATGGTGATTCTCCTATTGGGTTGAAATACTTTGGTGGTGGGTGAGGGTGCTGCCCCCTCCCGGCACGACTAATCGGGCATGTATGCGCTGGCTCATGGCTGGTAGAAAACCCGGCGAAGCTCGAAACCTGGGAAATGTCCCAAAAAAATCTAGTCATTCCTCCCTTCTCCCATTTGTGTGCTTAGGTGTCGGAATTTAACCGCCTGCTCTTGCAGATTTCATTCTAGGTGTGAGAGGCACGCGGGCGTGAACAGTTGTTCCTGCCTGTGGCTTCGAGTCAACAGAGAGATGCCCATCAACTAGTTTCAACCGTTCCTTCATTGAGAATTTCACCCTTAAACGGGAACCTGCGGGAAAGCACTTCGAGGTCGTAGAAGTCCTTCATGCGAGTGTTGGCGATGCCTAGGCTGACGATCGCTTCGAACTTTTCGGCGACGACTGTTTCTTTCGGGTAGACGAAAAGCCGCGGAGCAGGTGCAGCGAGTAATGTCGGATAATCGCTCTCTACGGGCGCGGGTGTGACTATATCGCCGAAACCGATGTCGATCTGGATCGCAATCCGTGCCTTATCAAGAGTGGCGGTGAATGTGACGCGGACACCTTTGTTGTCCGCATCTTCGGTGATCCGTTGGGCTTGGACCGATTCGGAGTCGAAGACGAGACCATCGGGTTCTACCTCCATGCCCGCAAGCTCTCGGAAAATGCGGGCGAGTCGTTCCGGTGCATTGTCGCCGCGGCCTAGGAAATCGGCATCTCGGGTGGGACGATAGGTGTCCTGCGTCCACAACTCGAAGAGCAGGGCGCCTTTCAGCACAAAAACGTCGCGATAGGCGGACCTACTCAGTCTGTAAAGGATGCGTTCGAGTCCGTATTTGACGACGATCAAACCGAAGTCGTCTTTGCGCTCTTTTGCAAGGTTGAGAAGTCTCTGACGTATCGAAGCGGGCAGATTCTTGGGAATCAGTTTGCTCAACTAGAGGGACTCCAGATAAGGTCGCATGACATTTGCGACACGGCATATCTTGGCGGCGGTCCATATCTCGTCCATCGAGGCTTTCTTTGTCCGTCGCGATTCTTTGAGAGCTTCGAGGGCGACGTCGAGTCCTATCTTGTTTCGAAACTTGAAACAGTCTGCCACGGTTTTCGCGGGATTGAAAACTCGGACCATTGTGCCCCCAATCTTGTGTTCCCTGATTCCGAAATGAAGGGCTTGTCCGGACATACGGACAAGCCTAACGGATGAAGGAGGCGCTTTAGGAGCCCACGACTTTTGCCCGATGGCGATCCAGACTTCGCGAGGGGACTGAGTTGTGAAGTTGTGAAAGCGAAGTGCGGAAAGCAGACAGACAACTCCTTTCGGAAATTGGTGCGCTGCTTCAACGAGAGTGTCGTGCTCACTTGCCGAGAAATCAGGAGAGGCGTAAAGACCTCTGTGCACCTTCTTGAGAAGGCCTTTGCGGACAAGGCGTCGAAGGTAGTTTCTTGGGACGCCTAGGGCGCTAGCATCCCGGGTTCTAATGACCTGGTGTTCGGCGGCGAGCCGAAGAAGGCGGTCCGTGGGAGTCATAGGCATAGCATTCGCTAGGAATCATTGTACCAAAGTCTAGGTAGATGTAAATAAGTGCCTAGGAAATGAAACATTGCCATTTGTTTACATCCGACGGGGCTAATGCGTGGGGAAGCGCCCCACGGCCCGCTGAGTAGTTTTAATTCTCATCGTCCGTTCGGTGGCGAAGCTTCGGTGTGGGTTGCTGCCATACCTACCGGTCGAGCGGAACCGAGACACCTTGTTGGAGCGGTTGGCGGTCTCCTCGGGGGTGGCAGGCGAAAACGCCTCTAGCGGGAAGGGAGTCCTCATTCCGCGCTGAATTTCAATTTGTACAGCTTACGCAGCAATCGTTCTACCACGTCACGAAAATCCTCGATCTGCGTGTCGCTGATGCCCACCGTGGCTCGTTCATGAACCAGCTTGCATCGTAAGCGGTAGTAGTGTTCGATTTTCTTCCAGGTGTCGGCTTTGATCGTGACATACTTTTTGATTTCGCTGTGCACCAGCGAGCGATTTGCGAAAAGAGACAGAAGCTTGGCATCGTTGTAGGTCGTGCCCGATTCATTGATCAAATACTCTTTGAAGGCAATCTCTAGCGTGCTGTCGAGGACAATGAATGCGATGCGATTCCTTTGTTCGAGTTTTTGCTTGGCGATGAGGTCCGCGGCAATTACTCCCTCATAGAGTCCCTTGGTCCAAGGTTTTTTCTTCGCCACGCGCCTGTTCTTTTGGGTGATGATCTCACCATATCGGGGCCGGGACTTGGGCATGGGAGGCAGGAAGGACTTCGTCACCGACTCTTCAATCGGGTCACTCCGAACGCAGTGCCTGGATGACATCGACCCGGGCGGCGCGTGCGGCCGGCAGCATCGAGGCTACAACCGCGGCCGTCAGCAGCACCAAGGCAGAGATGACGACGGGCAGGGCACCGGGCATCTTCAGGTCCACGAAATAGGCGCCGGCCAAGCGTGCTGCCACGAATCCGAATGCCGCACCGGCGACGACGCCCGCCGCAGCCATTACCGCTCCTTCTGTGACAACGGTTTTGAGGATCCGCTCGGACTGCGATCCAAGCGCCAGGCGGATGCCGAATTCACGCGTGCGCGCACTGACCGAAAACGCCAGCACACCCGCGACGCCAACCACCGCAATCGCCAGGGCGACAGCGGCGAAGACGCCAAACACCAGCGAGTTCAAACGGTCGGGTGCGAGAACTTTGGCCCGGATGTCTTCGAGAGTGGCAGCGTGTTCAACCGGTTGTTCGGCGGACATTTCGCGAATGACGCGCGTGACCGGCGTAACGAGCGCGTAAGGATTCCCGCTCGTGTGGATGAAAATATGACCACCAAAGATTGGCGCGTCGGCGAACGTGCTGTAGAAGGTGGGCGTGAGCTCAGGAACGATATGTTCGTCGTCAATATCGGCCGCCACGCCGATGATGCGGTGCGGCGACGTGAATCGAGTTTTTTCGCTGTCGGTGCCGGGGAGGAATTGTAGGACGGGATCCGTCCAAAAGACATGCCTGCCGATGGGATCCTGACCGGGGAACATGCGCAGCGCGAGAGTCTGACTGACGATAGCGACGGGCTCGTTGCTTTGGTTGTCGAGACCGTTGAAGTCACGTCCCTTGAGGATGGGGACGCCAATCGCCGCAAAAAAGCCCGGGGAGATGGTGCGCCACTGCGCGCGAGGGTCATCGTTGCCGTGGACGTGGCCGTCGCCCGAGTATTGAAGACCTGGGCCGATAGTGTCGGCGTCGCGCCACGGAGCTGTCACAGCGAAAGCCGTGCTGCTCACGCCGGGCAGCGCATTGATGCGGCGCAATGATTCCTTGTAGAAATCCACCACTTGCTGTGGCGTTTTACCGTAAGACATGGCCGGAACGTCAAGCGCCAACACGTGCCGGGTGTCGACACCCGGCCGCACTGCTTGCAGCGCCATGAGCGTGGCGACCAAAGCGCTTGCGCCCGCCAACAGCACGAACGACGCGGCTATTTGTGTGATTGCGAAGATCCGCTGGCGGCGGCTGGTGCTGCTGGTGACGCGGACGCTGCCGCTCGCTATATTCAGCCCGTTGTTTGCATCAGCCGATGGCAGGCGCGGGACAAACGCCAAAATTACAGCGGCGACGACGGCCAGCGCGGCTCCCATCCATAACATGCTGGAATCGACGGCCAGATCCAGCGCGCGGACCGAAAAACGAGAGGCGTAGCGGGCTAGGATAGTCACCAACGGCTGCGCGCTTATTACACCAAGCGCGGCGCCGGCACAACAGAGTAGCAGGCTTTCGGCTAGCAACATGCGGCGAAGGGCGCCTGCACTTGCGCCGAGTGCCGCACGAAGCGCCAGCTCGCCTTCGCGGCGAACAGTGCGCGCAAGAATCAGATTGGCGACGTTTGAGCAGGCGATGATGAAGACGAGGCCGGAAGCGGCGAGGAGGACGAGGAGAATGGTTCGCGCGCCGGAGGTAATCTGGTCGCGGAGCATCCTGGCGTCAACGCTGTACCGGCCCTCCGCGGGATAGGCGTCAGGATGGTCCTTCCTAATGCTGGCATAAACGGTGCGCAATTCTGTGCGGGCCTGGTCGAGAGTGGCGCCGGGAGCGAGTCGGCCGAAGAGTTCGGTCATGCGATGGATTCGGCCGGTAACCATGGTAGCGGAAAGGTGATGTGGGCTCATGACCACATTGGCGATGATTTCAGTGTCTTGGGGATACGGGACGCAAGGTTCGAGCACGCCGATGACAGTGCCAGAACGATCGCCGAGGCTACCAAGGCGAACGGTTTTCCCAATGACCGAGGGATCTTTTCCGAGGACTGTCGTCCAGAAACGGTAGGTAAGTACGACCACGCCGGCAGCTTTGGGGCCGTCGTCCTGGGGACCGACGAGACGGCCGAGGACGGGGTGAAGGCCCATCACGTCAAAATAGTCTCCGCTGACTACGCCGCCGCTCACCGAGCGAGGCTCACCGAGTCCGATCATGGTGAACGACATGGCGGAGAAGTCGCCAAACTCTGAGATGGAGTGAACACTGCCTTCGAGGTTCTTAATTTCGGGGACGGAGAAGGTCGTGTTTTCCTCGCGAGTGCCGGGGGCGCTCTGCCGGATGTAGATCAGCCTGTTCTCGTCGCGATTGACGAGTGGCTTTAGGAGCACACCGCGCACGAGTGTGAAGATGGCCGAGTTGGCGCCGATGCCAAGAGCTAACGTCAGGACGACAATCGTTACGAGCCCCTTGGTGCGCGCGAGCGAGTGGAACGCAACTCTCAAGTCCCGAAAAAATGACATTGTTCTTCACCCCTAGTGTGAGGTGTAGCATCGTAAGTGCCAATGCTAAGCATCACATCGTACATTACTTAGCGTGCGGCGTTTCGTCCCGCATGATCGATTTCGGGATGTCAGTGTCGCAAATTCGGACACATTCTCTCCCCGACTGAAAGTTCCGTTAGAGCAGCCCTTCAGGTTCTGCCTGGATTACGGGGACCCGGAGGTAATTACACTTTGACCATAAGTCGGATTTGTCGAAGTGACGCCGCCATTGCAGCTTCAACGGAGCCTCGTAGAATCGCGCCCGAGTCACGTTAGGGCAACACAGAAGTAATGCTGTCAGTCCTGACGGTAAGGCCCTCCGTCGTTGCGACTAAGCGCCTAGAAATTATTTAAATCAGCAGAATCAGCAATTGGATTCGGAAGCGGTTGCAACGCCGTCAGTTCGCGGGACTTAGAAATAGGGCGTTTTGTTCGATCCTACTTTTGGAGGCTGAGCACCTACTGCAATTTCGCGTACTCGACCTTGGCTTGTTTCAGGACGGGGATGTCGGGGTCTTGCCCGTTGGCAAGTCAGCGCCCGTCAACGGAATCGGAAGTCCCGTCCGACCACTTGGCGACTGGAATCATAAACACGGTCATTCGGTCTGCCGTGTCATCGTCTGCAAGAATCGGAGAGTCGGGCAGATCGGCACCCCACGCCGCCGCCTCGGTGGAAGGAAGTAAAAACATCAGGTGCGGGTGCCAGTGGCCAACACGGTCGTTCAAGTGGCCTTGTCTTGACATCATATAGACCATCGCGCCGGATTCGACCGGCGGTAATTTCTTTTTGTCGAATGCAGCTTTGATCGCTTCGAACATCTCAACCTTCGAACGACCAGCTAGTACCAGGTTGGTCCTCATGAGTGTGTTGGGAAGGTACGATCTTGCAGCTGCTGCGTTAAGGCACATCGGACCGCGCCGCTTGGGGTTCCAAAACTCCGGATCGTCCATCTTGTCTGTCCACGATCGGTGCACCACGCAGACGAACCCGTTTTGGCCTTTGACGGCGGTTTCGTAGCCCTTCGGTCCGAGGACCAAGACCTCGGCATCCTTCGAGATGGATTCCGGGGCCGCGCTGCGCGCCAGCGCTATCTCGGCATTCCGCTCCATCAGGTATTGGTCAAGCGGGGCCATGCTCGGGTACGCCGATTTGGTGTCCTCTGCTAGCATCGGCCACGCCGCGGCCAGCGCGACCATGAAAACCAACGCTGTGAATGCTGTCGTCGGGGAACCATTGCGCTTCATGCAGTTCTCCTGGAACCGGATCGATTAACCTGCTTTCTTGGCGGTTTCTGGCAATATACGTCGATATCAATATAATCGAACTATGTCAACGGCTACACACCCTTCCTGCGAGACAACGCTGCTAGTCCGCGACTCGTGCCTCTGTCTTCATGTCCAGCGGGAGGCAAGGGCGCTGGCGCGCCGCTTCGACGATGCGTTCCGCCCACTGGGCCTAACGAATGGTCAGTTCTCACTGCTGATGTCGCTGAAGCGCTCGGCCCTCCCCGCTATGGCGTCTGTGGCGGCGCTGCTCGCCATGGATCGAACCACCTTGACGGCCGCTCTCAAGCCTTTGCAGCGCCGCGGTCGGCTCGACATCGCGGCGGACCCGGCGGACCGCCGCGCCCGCTTGTTGACGCTGACACCAAAGGGAAGAAGATTACTTGCTCGCGCCGTTCCGATCTGGAAGAGCGCTCATCGGGCAGTAGAGCATCTCCTGCCCGACCGGAATACCGATCGTTTTCGGGGCAATTTACGCGCGCTTAGCTGATCATCTCCAGGTTTAGCGAATCAGAGGTCGCGAATCCGCTCGCCGTGTACATGTGCTCGATTTTGCTTCAGGTTTGTCGGCAATCGGGAAGTAATTCGATTCCTTCCTGTTTGCTCGTCATCCGTCCACAATGGCGGCAAGCATCGTTTTCAGGCTCCCGACGAGGAATTTCACTTCGCTGCCGCTGGCTCTTTCGCTAGAAACTCTTTCGCGGTAGTGACTTCAGGGCGATCAGGGTCAGCGTTCTTCCAGAGTGTCAGGAATTGTTGATAGCGCTGATGGGCCGTGGCGTTGTCGCCGGTTGCCTGCGCCGCTCGAGCGATGCCGTAGATGGCCTTGGGACGCCCCGGAGTCCGTCTTAGAGCTTGAAGAAATCGTTCTTTGGCATCAGCGGGCCGATTCAACTCCATCAGCAGTGTGCCAAAAAGCTCGTTCGCGGGAATGATCGGATAGGGAGGTTGTGAAAGGCTGTAAATCGAATCTTCGATGGCGACTGCCTCTTTCATCTTCGCAATTGCTTCATCTGCATTCCCAGCGGCTTCGGCGGCGAGCGCTTCTGCCTCTTTCGCCTGCATCGTTATAATCTGCTGAGCGAACGGATGTTGTCCGGGCTCCTGCGCGAGCAGAACCAATTTCCCCGCCGCAAGCTTCGCTACGGGAGCGTCCTTGTGAGCTGCTGCGGCCATCGTTTCCAATTGCAGTTTCACCGCCACGAAATCCCGCGAAGGAACAAGCAGCGGAATCTTCGCCGCAGTGTCCCAATCTCCGGTTTCGACAGCGTAGCGCGTCAGCAGGTCAAAGTACCCATAAACCACGCGGTCCGGTATGGCATAAATGGTCCGCCCGCGTACGTGCCGCGCTTCTAGCTCTGGAGAGTCGGCCACTGTCTTCTTGTCGTCCAACGCGTCATATTGCGCCGCGATAACGTCAAGCGTCCGCCGGGCATCCCGATAGCGGCCTAACTGCAGGTAGGCGTATTCCAGATAGTTGAGTGCATGGAAATCGCGCAGGGAGCTGGATTCTCCCGCACGCTTTACATCAGATTCAGAGGTTTGCCAGGCCTTTTCGTTTGTGGCCGCCGACTCATCCCAATACCCTAGACGAGTGAAGATGTGGGAAGGCATGTGTAAGGCGTGCGGAACTGCGGCGGCCACTTTGGCGTATTTGCGTGCTGCCTCAAGTCCTTCCTCGGCATGTGCCGGATCGTCATACACATGGATCAGATAGTGCAACACACCGGGATGGTCCGGACTGCGGGCGTAGACCTCCTCGAAGAGCTTGGCTGCCTGCGTCTGGCGCTCAAAACCCTTCGTACCTTCCTGGATTGCTCCCAGAATGGCAAGGCCGTAGAAAAGCTTGGTCTCATCGTCCGGAAAGCTGGCGTAAGCTGCAGCCATGGCATCGCGGTAGCCTTCGTCCCGCGCGGCTTTCGGTCCTGCGCCCGCATCTTTGAACAGAGCGGCGACCGCGTTGAGATAGAGCTTCTCGCGCGGAGACATTTTCTTAGCCGCAAGTCCCTTTTGCACCAAACCCCACGCAGCCGTCTCGTCCGCGGACGAAGGCGCGTCCCAGAAGGGGTGGTTGTATGTCATGGCTGCGCCCCAGTAGGCGATTGCACACTCTGGATCAACGTTAGAGACTTGCTGAAAACCTTCCAGTGCGCGCCGGTACCAGAAATTATGTAGCAGGGCCAACGCGCGGTCGAACTTTACTGCCACCGCCGGAGAGCACGAAATCTCCATGTGTGTGCGTCCCAGACCCTCTTCAGACCCAGGAGAGGCGTGCACGTGTTCCTCAGCTTCTTGTGCAATATCCGGAGCACCGAAGGAAAACATAATGAGGAAACATATTGCGAAGCGGAGGAAGGATCGCATGGCGAGCTCCTTTGTACGGAAATCTCGAAGCTTGCAATCTCAGAGACGCGCTAATCGTATCAAATGCCAGAGTAGCCAATTACCATGTCACCATCGAGCTTATGAGGAATGCGAAACGGGTTGCTGGATGCG
>DASYPF010000302.1:0-8824 GCA_036006905.1 Acidobacteriota bacterium | reverse complement strand
GTTTCAGCCGGAGCTCCTCATTGGCATCAGTGCGCACTGTGAGGCGCTGCGGAGTATCTTCGGCAATGATTCCAACTACGTTCCCTTGCGTTTTCGTTTCGAGAATCCACACTTGATACTCCGGCGCAATCCCGGCGCTTGGATTCAATATTGAATCAACCAAGCCCTCACGCCCGAGCTTGGTTCCGATAGTGGAGAGATCAGGACCTACTTTCGTCTTTCCACCAATACTGTGGCATGTGCCGCACTTTGGGCCAGTGGTGGAAAAAAACAGGCGGCGGCCCCGCTCCGGGTCTCCCTGACGCCAAAGCAGGTCGCGCAGCGCAGGGAGAGGTTTTCTGTTTTTGGCCATGAGCGCGGGCAATATCTTATGCGCGCGAGCTTTGATGATCGGGTTGCGGCTGCTACTCACGACATTAGTGGCTATCGCCCGCAGTTCGGAAGGAAGTTCCCCGCGCTGCTGCATATCCAGTAAAAGATTCAAGCCCCGCTCGGAGCGGCCGAGCGCTTTCACCGCTTCCGCGCGTACTTCGTTGGGAGCCTGGCTGCGAATAATCGACTGGAATTTAGCTAGATAAACATCAGGCCGCGTTGCTGATGACGGCGGCTCGGATCCGCGCGCCAGCGCCAGATATCCCATCGCGCGCACGGCCATGACACGCAGGCCGAGGGGCCCACTGCGAGAGAGTTTTTCAACATCCGCGAAATACGCTTTATTGCCTGTTTTCCCCAGTGCGCCGGCAGCCGTCTCACGAACCGGTTCGGGCGCGGACGTGGACTTCGCCAGCGCCAGCAGCTCAGGACCATACTCCGGATCGCCCAGGTCATCGGCAAGCTGCAGCGCCTGGCCCTGGAGGCGGCTGTCGTTGAGCGCTTTCTTTACCGCGCTCACGACGGCAGGATTCTTGCGCAGCTCAATCCACTGGCTGAACAATTGATGCGCCAAATGCGTGAACGCTCTTTCGATTAATTCAGGAGGATTGTCATCGCGGTTCAAGAATTCCGCGACTGCAATTCCTGCCTGAGGCAACGCAAGGGAGGCCAACGCATCGAGCCCTTCCGCTCGCTGCTGCTGGTCCAATGCAGGATCGTTAAAGCTGGAGATCAGATAAGCAGACGCATCAGCAGGTCGAAACTCCCAAAGCAGTTTGCCCAGAATCGAGTTCCACTTCTCTGGAAATGCCCGCCGCAGTCGTGAGTAAAGTTGGCCTTCTCTTCCGCGCGCGCTAATTCCTAAAGCCTCCAGATACCAACGGTCCTTCCCATCGTACTGCGTGCATAACTCGAGCAGCGATTCAAGCGCGGTGTCCGAGCTGGTGTGCTGCAGGACGATGGCGATTTCACGGCGCACCTGCGGCGAAGGGTCATGCAACAAGGGCCGAGTTGCTTCCACAAGATCAGCTCCATAGAGCTGCAGCACGCGAATCGCCAGAATTCTGAAATTAGGATCTGGGTCCTTCAGAGCGTCTTCAACGGTGCGCCTTCCTTTACCAGGAATTCCTCCAAGCAGCCAGAGAGCCCGGGCCCTCATGAACGGGTCGCCCTGCTTCACAATCGATTCAAGCGCGGATAGCGCAGCCGGCCCCTGCTCCTTCAATTTTATATATGCCAGGTAGCGAACCGCCTGCGCCGACGATGCGAGCGCCGCGGTCAGTCCCTGCTGGCTCTGCAGGTCTATTCTCGGCTTTTGCGTTTTGTAGCCAATCGGCGCCAGACGGTAGATGCGGCCGCGCCTAGTGTCTTCCATTAAATGACCGCCGACGCCGGGATCGTACCAGTCACTGATGAAGACAGCGCCGTCTGGAGAGACACAAATATCGGAAGGCCGGAACCAGGTGTCCTGAGCAGTTACGGTGTCTTCGATCCGTATCGAATAACCTGCGCCGTTGGCCGACGGGTAGTAAGTGTTGATCAGTCGCTTCCCCGCTTCGGCGTGGATTAACTGGCCTCGATATTTTTCCGGAAGCAGTTTCCCTTCGTAAACAACAATGCCGCAGGGGGCACCCGCGCCGGTGCGTGCCAGATTGGGAACAACCCCCGGGAGCTCAGAATGAAAGTGTGATCCCTTATCCTCGTGCCATTTTCGCGCTCCCGGCCCCCAGTACCCGAAGTTGCCCCCTTGCATGACATAGTTGACGCGGACCCAGGCATTGCCGTCGTCATCGTTGTCGGTTTGCCAGATGTTGCCGAATGCATCGACCGCCAGCTCATAGGGATTGCGAAAATTATGACCGAGCACAGTGAGGTCTGTCCCGTCGGGGTTGACGCGAAGCGCGCAGCCGGCATAGTAAGGACCGGCCTTGTCACTGACAAGATGCTTGCCGGATTTGTCGCTAATGTCGAATCCGGGGTCTCCGTTGTTGAGGTAGTAGCGGCCATCAGGTCCAAACACGATGGCGTGCACGCCGTGATCATGATCGATGCCTCGCCAGCCGGTCAGTAATACTTCTTTTTTTAATATGTTGTCGTTTTCATCTTTTGTGTAAACGATGACATCGGGAGATTGCGACACGATGACCTTATCTCCGAGAACTGCGATGCCCAGCGGAGATCTTAAGCTGGCGTCCTGAGCGAAGATTTTGACCTTGTCGGCCTTGCCGTCGCCGTCGGTGTCTTCCAGAATGACAATACGATCGCCGTTCGTTCGGATATCGGGCTTTCCCCAGAGCGTGCGCCGGTAGTTGACTGCTTCGGCCACCCACACCCGCCCGCGCGCGTCAATGTCGATGTTGGTCGGATTGATCAAGTCCGGCTCTGACGCCCACAGCGTGAGTTCCAGGCCGTCGGCTGCCTTCAGCCCCCGAGTCGTCTGCTGCGGCGTTTGCTGCGACCATACGTATCGCGTGAGCGCCGTAAGTGCTGCAACCGAACAAACGGCGCATAGATAAATCATGACTAATCGAGCGGAGCGTTTCATGTTTGATGGGCCTGAAGATTTATGTTCTTACCACAAAGGCACAGTAAAGGCGCAACCAAAAATAAAGGACCGCCCATAGGCCCGAGCCTGGCAGCGGGCTTGGTAACGCCGCCCACAGAGCCACGACCGGAAGGGAGCGGCGCGCCAGATTGACTCGTCGCGATCGGGCTCGCAAAGTCGGACCGTCTCGCATCATTGTTGCAGCAACTGTGCGCAGGTGTGGTCGCAAAGTGTCACATCGGCGCGCCGCTCCCTTCCGGTCGCGGCTCTGTGGGTGCCGACTCCAAGCCCGCAGCCGCCAATCGTGCGCCTTTCTTGACGCGGCTCGCGTCACTCCTTTGATTGTGACTTTGCGGCCCTGTAAACTCGTGGTCGTGGACGTCACCGAGTTTTAGCTGACTGAATGAAAACAGAACAGCAGTCGACTGCCGAACACCTTCGCCTCGGCGAGGATGCCCGCCGCGAGAAGAACTGGAAACGTTGGGGCCCTTATCTTTCCGACCGCCAGTGGTCGACAGTCCGAGAGGACTACTCTCCCTATGGAACCTGCTGGGAATATTTTCCCCATGATCACGCCCGTAGCCGCGCTTACCGGTGGGGAGAAGACGGACTGCTGGGTATTTGTGATCGCGAATGCCGTCTATGCTTCGCTCTGGCGCTATGGAACGGTCGCGATCCTATATTGAAGGAGCGCCTGTTCGGCCTTACCAACAGCGAAGGCAATCATGGCGAGGACGTCAAGGAGTGCTATTTCTATCTTGATTCGACACCGACTCATTCCTATATGAAGGCGCTGTACAAATATCCGCAGGCGCCATTCCCCTATGCCTGGCTTGTGTCTGAAAATCATCACCGTGGATTGGACGATCGTGAGTTTGAGCTGATAGATACCGGAATCTTCAATGAGAACCGATACTTCGATGTATTTACCGAATATGCCAAAGCGTCACCTCAGGACCTCTTGATCCGCATTACGATCGCCAATCGCGGTCCAGACAAAGCAACAGTTCACCTCCTTCCCACCCTCTGGTTTCGCAATACCTGGTCTTGGGGACGAACCGGCGAGGGATACTGGCCGAAAGCTCGCATCGACTTTCAAGGAGGAGGCGCAAGCCTTCTGGCCACGCACGCGACACTGGGGCGATTTCGGTTGGCGCCGGAGCATCTAGAGGGAAATGGGCCGCCGGATTTTTTGTTTACTGAGAATGAAACCAACGCAGCCAGGTTGTTTGGCGCGGCCAATTCCAGCCCGTTTGTCAAGGACGCCTTCCATGAATACGTGATTCATGGCAGAACGGACGCTGTCAATCCCGCAAAAACCGGAACAAAGGCGGCCGCGCATTACGTTATCGACTTGGCGCCGCTTCATTCAGCCGTAGTCAGGCTTCGTCTTTACGCTGACGAAGAGCCTCCTGCAAAAGGAGCTTTTGGCCCGGAGTTCGAAGAAACCTTTACGCAACGTGTGCGTGAAGCGGATGAATTTTACGCGCGCAGAATCTCCAGGAGTTTGTCAGAGCCAGAAAAGGAGGTGATACGCCAAGGCTATGCAGGATTGCTGTGGACCAAGCAGTTCTACCATTACGTTGTCAAAGACTGGCTGGAAGGGGATCCGGCGCAGCCACGGCCGCCAGCCGGCAGACTGTACGGCCGAAATCATGATTGGGTTCATGTCTATAATCGCGATGTCGTCTCAATGCCTGATAATTGGGAGTTTCCCTGGTATGCGGCCTGGGATCTGGCCTTCCACATGATTCCGTTTTGCCGCATCGACCCCTACTTTGCAAAAGAGCAGCTTGTTCTGTTCCTGCGCGAATGGTACATGCATCCGAACGGCCAGCTTCCCGCCTACGAATTTGCCCTCTCTGACGTCAATCCTCCCGTCCATGCGTGGGCATGCTGGCGCGTTTACAAGATGACGGGTGAGAAGGGAAAACGTGATCGGCTGTTCTTAGAGCGCGTATTTCAAAAACTGCTGATGAACTTTACCTGGTGGGTAAACCGCAAGGACATCGAAGGGAATCACCTTTTCTCGGGTGGTTTTCTCGGCCTGGATAATATTGGAGTGTTTGACCGCTCCAAGCCGCTGCCAGGAGGAGGAAGTCTTGAACAGGCCGATGGAACGGCGTGGATGGCATTTTTCTGCGCCACCATGCTCTCGATGGCTTTGAAACTTTCGTCTAAAGATCCGGCCTACGAAGACGTCGCTTCCAAGTTCTTCGAGCACTTCGTCGCCATTGCAGACTCGATGAATGCTCTCGGTGGAAAAGGTCTGTGGGACGACAATGACGGCTTCTACTACGATCAGTTGTTGATCAACGGGCAGTCAATTCCGCTGCGGGTTCGGTCCATGGTGGGAATTGTTCCACTCTTTGCCGTAGAGGTTTTGGAGGATCAAATCATCGAGCAGTTGCCCGGGTTTTCTAAGCGGATGCGCTGGTTTCTGGAGAACCGGCACGACCTGGCGCAGCACATCTCTTACATGGAAACACAAGGGAAAAAAAGTCGCGGGCACCGACTTCTCGCGATTCCATCACGCGAGCGGCTTGAAAAAGTGCTGCGATATCTCCTGGATGAAGGCGAGTTCCTTTCTCGTCACGGCATTCGCTCGTTGTCGCGCGTTCACAAAGATCACCCCTACGTGCTGCGAACTGACTCGGAAGAGTACCGCGTCGAATACATTCCGGGCGAATCGAACACCGTTGTATTTGGCGGCAACTCGAACTGGCGTGGCCCCATCTGGTTTCCTCTCAATTTCCTGCTGGTGGAGGCGCTAGAACGATACCATCATTTTTACGGCGACACTCTTCGCGTCGAGTGCCCTACAGGCTCAGGCCACATGATGAATCTAGGAGAAGTAGCGCAGGAGCTCTGCGCGCGCCTGTCACGGATTTTTGTTCCCGATGACGACGGTCGGCGACCGTGCCTCGGCGGCGACACACGCTTTCGCGACGATCCATTCTGGCGGAACCTGGTTTTGTTTCACGAATACTTCCACGGGGATACAGGCCGAGGTCTTGGCGCCAGTCACCAGACCGGCTGGACAGCGCTAGTGGTCCGCTTTCTGGAGGATGTGGGAAGGAAGCGGGGGTTGTGAAAGTGAGACAACGGGACACGGGGACACGGGGACATGGGGCCGCGGGGACATGGGGACGCGGGGATACGGGGACAGGGACACGGAGACAAGGGAACATGGGAGCATGCCCCTCCTCGGCTTCTCGTCTCGTTGTCTCCTTATCCCCGCGTCCCCGTGTCCCCGTGTCCCCGTGTCCCCGTGTCTCCTTGTCCCCGTGTCTCCCTGGCCCCCCACTACTCCTCTGCCCGCAGCAAAAGCACCGGGACGTCGACACGGTGGCGGACAGAGCGCGAGACACTGCCGAGCAGCAGATCCTTTAAGAACCCGTGTCCATGCGTGCTCATTGCAACCAGCTCGATTTGCTGGTCGCGCACCATGCGGATGATTTCCTCCGCCGGTTCGCCTCGCGCCAGGTAGTAATCGGCCGTAAAGCCCTTTGCACGTAGATCAGCGCACACCTGCTCGAGATAGACGCGGTCATTCTTCATCTCTTCAGATTCCCGCAGGACCAGTTGGTCGTAGTTGCGGGCAACCCATCCGTCGGCGACATGCGTCAGCAATAAATGAGAGCCGTGGAGACGCGCCAATTCTTCAATGTGCTTGAGGATGGTCTTGTCCGCTTTCGAGTTCTCCAGGGGCACTAGGATGTTCTTATACACGGCGTAATTCCTTCCTTAATGATAGCGAGCTGTACCGGGCAGGGGACACGGGGACACGGGGACACGGGGACGCGGGGACGCGGAGACAGGGGGACGCGGGGACAGGGGGACGCGGGGACAAGAAGACAAGAAGAACGAGGGGCGCCTCGAGCTCTCTCTCCAGTCTCCCATGTCCCCTTGTCTCCCCGTCCCCCCATGTCCCCGCGTCCCCGTGTCTCCCTGTCCCCGTGTCCCGGTGTCCCCTGTCCCCTGTCCAAACAGCGCTCATCTCCCAAAGGCGATCGTCCACAGCAGGTACCCATTTAAAATGATGATAGTGGCGGCCATGATCCAGGCGCAAACCCGCAGCCAGACAGGCGCCACAAATTCTCCCATCTTCTCCTTCTGGCCCGTAAATCGTACCAGTGGCACGACGGCAAAAGGGAGCTGCAAGCTCAAGATCACCTGGCTGAGAATGAGCAATTTCCCGGTTCCCTTTTCTCCATAGATTGCCGCCACTGTGACGGCCGGAATAATGGCGATCAATCGCGTGATCAGGCGTCGGAGCCAAGGGCGCAATCGAATATTGAGGAAACCCTCCATGACGATCTGTCCGGCAAGGGTTCCCGTCAGCGTGGAATTTTGACCTGAACAAAGTAAGGCGATCGCAAAAACGATGCTGGCTGCGGACGCCCCGAGCACGGGCGAGAGCAGACGGTAAGCGTCTTCAATGTCGGCGACATTTTGGTAGCCGGTGTTATGGAAGGTGGCCGCCGAAACGACCAGGATGGCCGCGTTGATAAACAACGCAAAGCCGAGCGCCACAGTCGAATCGATGGTAGCAAACTTGAGGGCTTCCTTCTTGCTTGGCACCGAGTCTAGATATTTGCGAGTCTGCACAATCGATGAGTGCAGATAGAGATTGTGCGGCATCACCGTCGCTCCCAGGATCCCGATAGCGATATAAAGCATCGCTGGGTCGCGCACAATTTCCGTGGATGGAAGAAATCCCAGAACCAGCGCTGTCCAATTGGGTTTGGACCACAGGACCTCCGCCGTGAAAGAAACCGCAATCACGACGATCAGCGAGATCACGAGAGCTTCCACTAAACGGAATCCCCGGTTCTGCAGATACAGCACCAGCAGTACGTCGAAAGCGGTGATACACACGCCCCACACTATGGGGATTCCAAACAGGAGCTTCAGGGCAATTGCCGATCCGATTACCTCGGCCAGGTCGCATGCGGCGATCGCCACTTCGCACAAGATCCACAGTACGAATGAAACGCCCGGAGAGTAATTGTCGCGGCACGCTTGTGCCAGATCGCGTCCGGCGCCGATTCCCAGTCGAGCAGAAAGCGACTGCAGTACGATGGCTATCAGGTTCGACAACATGATGACCGACAGCAGCGTGTAATAGAAACGCGAGCCTCCGGCAAGATCTGTCGCCCAGTTTCCCGGGTCCATATAACCGACAGCGACCAGGTATCCGGGGCCGGAAAAGGCCAGTAGCTTTCGCCAGAAGCCGGCCTCGACCGGAACCCCTACCGTGCGGTGAACTTCCGGCAAGCTAGGCAGCGCAGGCGTCGATTTCCAACTGGCATTGCGATTCATGACTTTTATTTAGGATACGGAAGACGCAGAAAACACGGAAATAAGCTGGGGAAAAAGAGACTGTGATTATCCATTCCACTGTCAGCGTCGCGATCGCGGCTCAGTCCCTTCGCTCTGAGCCCAGAATATAACCAAAGATGAACACCGCCAGAATGCCAACGATGTGAATCAGTATCAGAGCTGTTACGGACATGGACCCTATTATAAGCCTGATTGGGGGTCGGGGGTCGGGTGATGGAGTGAGACGGGACGCGGCGACAGGGAGACACGGGGACGCGGGGACAAGGGAGAAGGGGGAGAGCGGGAGAGTGGGAGAGTGGGTGATCGGGAGAGCGGGAGAGTGGGTGAACGGGAGAGGGGGTGAACGGGAGAGGGGGGTAAATCTCTGATTTAGTAAAACGGGAGAACGCGGAGAACTCACAAAGATTTTTTCCGCTCTCCCCCTCACCCACTCACCCACTCTCCCCCTCACCCACTCACCCACTCTCTCCCTCACCCACTCAGCTCTCTCCCTCACCCACTCAGCTCTCTCCCTCACCCACTCACCCGCTCTCTCCCTCACCCCCTCACCCACTCACCCAC
>DASYPF010000301.1:0-12389 GCA_036006905.1 Acidobacteriota bacterium | reverse complement strand
CCCCTTCCCCCTTCCCCCTTCTCCCTTCTCCCTTCCCCGTTCCCCCTTCATCCTTTGCGCTCAGAGTTTCAGAAGCGCTTCCCGCATTCGCTCGATTCCTTCCGCCAGCAACTCCAGCGACGTTGCATAGGAAATACGGATATATCCTTCCGCGCCAAAGGCGGAGCCTGGGACCACAGCGACGCGGGCTTCCTTCAGCAAATATTTGGCCAGTGAAACAGAATCTGCGATCACGCCGCCAAAATAAGCGCGCATGTTGGGGAATACGTAAAACGCGCCATCGGGCAATTCACAGCGCACGTTTGGGATTTTCAGCAGCTCGGCATATACAAAATCTCGACGTCTGCGGTACTCGTTCTTCATTTCTTGTACGGATTTTTGATCTCCGGTCAGCGCCTCCAGCGCGGCCTTCTGAGAGATGGAGGCCGCATTAGAAGTCGCATGGCTCTGGATCTTGGCGCAGGCCGATATGATCGGCTTCGGCCCCAAGGCATAACCGATGCGCCAGCCAGTCATGGCATAGGTCTTCGAAACCGCGCTGACGACAACCAGATGCCCGCGTGCCTCGTTCCAAAGAGCCGCCGCTGAAAACGCTCGCTCTCCCTGATAGCAGAATCGTTCATAAGTCTCATCAGAAATCAGCAGCAGATTCCGAGAGCAAGCCAGCTCGACTAACTTGCGAATTTCTGCTTCAGGGATCACGGCGCCTGTGGGATTGTTTGGCGAATTAACAATAACAGCACGCGTGTTCTCGGAAATGGCGTGTTCCAACATTTCCGTTCGCAGAATGAATCTCTGATTTTCAGGAACATCGACAAATACCGGAGCGGCGCCAGCCAGCCGGATCTGATCAGGGAAAGAAACCCAGTAGGGAGCCGGGATAAGTACTTCGTCGTCCGGTTCAAACAACGCAAGGGCCAGGTTGAAGAGAGCCTGCTTGCCGCCGGTAGAGACGATGATCTCATCGGTTTGATACCCTGCGCCCCAGTCCCTTTTGTAAGTGTCGGCCAGCGCCTGCTTCAGGGCTGGAATGCCGGCAACGTCGGTGTATTTGGTGAAGTCTTCCCTAATGGCGCGATGAGCTGCTTCCTTAACGTTATCGGGAGTAGCAAAGTCGGGCTCTCCCGGGCCGAAATCAATCACATCAATTCCCTGCCGTTTCAGCCGGTTAGCTTCCTGCATCACGGCGGTGGTGGGAGACACTTCCAGATCCAGCACACGGCGCGATAGCTTCACCTGCGTCACGCCTGGGGTTTTTAGCTCGCTCATATTCCTCCAAGTTTCTTCCAGCCAAACTATAGACCAGTGGTGGAGAAAGGAAAACGCCAAAAAGATATTGAAAATATGGAAAAGGAAAAGGGCAAAAAACAGATGGTAGGAATGCCGAATCGTTATGCCTCATTGCGGTATTCATTAAAGGCCAATCACGCCCACGAGCCTACAGTGGCCCCCCAAAGACAGCCAAAGGAGTGAGCTAGACACGTCAAAGGCGCATGATCGGCAGCGACGGGCTCTGTGGCTGCCGCGTCAACGCTGCCGCACACTGCCCCTAATTGCGTGAGTGTATTCTTCACGCTTCATGATAAAAGTCTGGTTAAAAAAACCAACTTTCACGGTCCGGTAACACGTACGCGTCAACGTCCACGTCTACGGACGTCTACGGACACACCGGACATAGATGGTGGCCCTTGATAATGGACTATTTCCCCCGTGAGCACAGAATTGGGGCGATTTTTTTGTCAACGGTCGGCGTGGCCGTGGGCGTTGACGTGCACGTGCTCGTGGACCTGGACGGTTCTAGATGACAAGCAACAGGCGAGAGGGGTTTCATAGAGATCTACGTTTGGGCAGAACTCACTCACGGCCTAAATCTTATTAAAAAAACAAGATTTCACAGACCGGTAATCACACGGCTACAATCTGTCAACAAGGCTATGATTGACGATAAAAAAGTCGTTGTGGTTCTTCCTGCTTATAATGCCGCTAGGACCTTGCAGGCGACTTACAACGATATTCCTTTCCTTGTCGTCGACGAAGTGATTCTGGTCGATGACGCCAGTTCCGATGAAACGGCCACTCTAGCCAAGCAGCTAGGAATCCGAACCTTCATTCATCCCAAGAATCTGGGCTACGGCGGCAACCAAAAAACCTGCTACCGCGAGGCTCTTCGAGCGGGCGCCGACATCATCGTCATGGTTCATCCCGATTACCAGTACACACCCAAGCTGATTGGCGCGATGGCATCGATGATTTCCAGCGGCGAATATGACATCGTACTGGGTTCGCGCATCCTGGGCGGAAGAGCGCGCGCCGGGGGAATGCCTCTATACAAATACATCGCAAATCGGTTCCTGACCGCGTTCCAGAATCTGCTACAGCGGGCCAAACTCTCCGAATATCACACCGGCTTTCGGGCATTCACCCGCAGGGCGCTGGAAACGCTGCCGCTTGAAGAAAACTCTAACGATTTTGTGTTCGATAACCAGACACTGGCCCAGGCACTCGTCTTCGGGTTTCGCGTCGGAGAGATCAGTTGTCCCACCCGTTATTTTCCCGAGGCTTCATCGATCAACTTCCGCCGTTCAGTCTGGTATGGGCTGGGCGTGCTCAAGACGGCGCTGGATGTTTTTTGCAGCCGTTTTGGACTGGCCCACCCGGAGTATCTGTCGCCCCAAGGGAAAAGGCTGGCTACGAGCGTGCAGCCGCAACCAAACCGTAGAGACGCTCTATAAAAGCCTGTTTCTGGTTTTTCAATAAATAAAATTGAATTTGAGGCCCGAGGGGCCGTATGTCAGAGCCCGGAGCGTAAGAACGTGAGAAAAAATCCTTTCTCCGGAGCAGAATCGCTATTCCGCAATCACCGCAGAGACGCTGAGAACGCAGAGTTCACGCAGAGTTATAAGTCTCTGCGAATCTCGCGGTCCTCTGCGTCTCTGCGGTGAAAATGATTTTTTCTCATGTTCTAAGCGACGGGTCCCGCAGATTGTCACGTGGACGGGACCCGTCGCTTTACGCTCCGGGCTCTGACATGGGTGGCGCCTAGTTGCGCCTCTGCCGTATTGATTTGAAAACTGTCAACCAGCTGGGCAATAATTAAAAGACGGAGAGTGCGAAAGACAATGGCCTATTCAGACAAGGTGCTTGACCATTACAACAGTCCTCGAAACATGGGGAGCCTCGACAAGGACGATCCCAGCGTGGGAACGGGACTGGTGGGAGCTCCAGAGTGCGGAGACGTAATGAAGCTCCAGGTAAAGATCAACGAAAAGACCAACGTCATCGAAGACGCCAAGTTCAAGACCTTCGGTTGTGGCAGCGCTATTGCAAGCTCCAGCTTGGCGACCGAGTGGGTGAAGGGAAAGACTATAGACCAGGCGCTCAGTATTAAGAACACCGACATCATGGACGAATTGGCCCTTCCCCCCGTGAAGGTTCACTGCTCGATGCTTGCCGAGGATGCCATAAAAGCAGCCATTGCCGATTACAAGAAAAAGAAGGGTCTGGCCTGAATCAGAAGTTGAAAGTCATCGGTCATCAGTCCACAGGTCATCAGGTCATCAGTTCGACAGGTCCATAAGTCAGCAGGGTGACCTGACGACTTGTGGACTTGCTGACCTGATGACCCTAACTTTTCGACTCAGCAGGAGGTTCTCAAGAGCATGGCAATAGAGATAACTTCAAGGGCTGCCGCCCACATCCGCCAATTGATGGACAAGCAAAACGTCATGGAGGGGGGTCTGCGCGTTGGAGTAAAAGGCGGCGGCTGTTCGGGCCTCAGTTACATTTTGAAGGTTGAGTCGCAGCAGCGGCCGGGAGACAAGGTATTTGAGACAGACAACGTCAAAGTCTTTTGTGACCTCAAGAGTTATCTCTATTTAAACAACACCGTTCTGGATTACTCCGAAGGGCTGATGGGCAAGGGCTTCGTCTTCAACAATCCTAATGCCAGCCGCACCTGCGGTTGCGGATCTTCTTTTTCCTAACGATGATAAGAAAATTACAATCAGGAAAATACCGTCTTTATTCCAGAAAGAAAGACCCCAAAACCGGCAAGCGCAGAAATCTGGGCACGTTCAGTTCTCTGCAAGCAGCGAAAAAACACGAGCGCGCCGTGCAGTTTTTCAAGCGGAAGGGCTAGAGCAGCAGTAAAAGGTCATCGGTCATCGGTCATCAGTCATCGGTCATCGTCGTTGGTGAACACGCCCACAGATCGCCCAGTCCTCAGGTCATCAGGTTCACAGGCCGCCACTGATGACCGATGCCTGAGGCCTGATGACAGATGACCGATGACCAATGGACCGATGGCCGATGACTGATGACTGATGACTGATGACTGATGACCGATGACCGATGACCCCCGATGACTGATGACCGATGACCGATGACTGATGACCGATGACTGATGACTGATTGCTGGAACTGTCACAGAGAGGCCATCGACATCCATTTTTGCACCCACTGCGGCAAGATCCAGCCTGCCGGCGATCGAGACTATTTCGCATTCCTCGGCTTGCCGCCCTCCCTGAAGCTGGATTTCCAAGAACTGGAAAAACGCTTTCACGACTTCAGCCGCCGGTTCCATCCCGATCGGTTCTTCCGGAGTTCCGAGCAAGAACAAGCCTACAGCATCGAGCAGTCTGCGCGGCTGAATGACTCGTACAGGACGCTCAAAGAGCTCGTCCTGCGGACGGAGTATTTGCTGTCGCTCTACGGGATGAAGCCCGACTTCAAAAAACAGCAAGCGCCTGCCGCATTGTTAGAGGAGGTTTTCGAAGTGAAAGGAGAGATCGAAGACCTCCACGCTGCGAGCCAGAGTGGCAACCGCGAACAAGCAGAGCGCGCTTTGCGGGAGCTACGACAAAGCGAGAGCAGCCTGCATCGCAAAATGCAGGAACTGGACCTGGAGCTTGATAAACTCAGCGAGAAATGGGAACAGGTGTTTGTGAGAGCGTCCCACGGGAATGCTATGGCGAACATTGGCCAATCGAATGATCCTGAAATCCGCGTGATTCTGTCTGCGCTTCAGCAAAACATTTTGAAGCGCTCTTATTTGGGCAATTTGATTCGACAAATCGACAGCGAGGCCGGCCAAGATGTCCCGAGTCGTCGGAATTGATCTGGGAACCACCTATAGCCTGGTGGCCTACACCGAGAACGGAAAACCAAGGGTCATTCCCAGTCATAAGGGAAACCTGCTGGTTCCTTCCGTGGTTTACTTCGACGCCGAGAGAGGCCCAATCGTGGGAGACGACGCAGTCAGAGAATTGGTTGATCATCCCGATCGCACCGTCTACTCCGTCAAGCGCCTGATGGGAAGAGCCCCTGCCGATATTGCCGAAGAGAAGAAGCTCCTTCCCTTCCAATTTGTCGACACCAGCCAGCAGATCGTTCGCATTGCCATCGGCCGGAGAGAATTCACTCCACCCGAACTTTCCGCCTTCGTTTTGAAGGAACTCAGACAGCGCGCCGAAAAATTCCTGGAGGAATCTATCAACCAGGCGGTCATTACGGTGCCCGCCTATTTTAATGACAGCCAGCGCCAGGCGACAAAAGATGCCGGAAAACTCGCCGGCTTGGATGTATTGCGCATCGTCAACGAACCCACTGCCGCGTGCCTGGCTTACGGGCTCGATAAGAAAAGAGAAGGGCTGATTGCGGTCTATGATCTGGGCGGCGGAACTTTTGACATCTCGATCTTAAAAGTAAAAGAGGGCATCTTCGAAGTGCTTGCCACAAATGGGGACACTCATTTAGGCGGTGACGACTTTGATCACCGGCTGGTCGACTTTGCCTGGAAGCGATTGGAGTTTCGGTTGGCGCGCCTGGACAAGAAACCCTTGTTTCCGCGGCTTCGCCAAGCCGCGATCAGAGCCAAACACGCATTGACCGAACAGCTGTCGGCTGAAATTGAAATCGATCTTCCCGAGTGCGACATCCACGAGCGAGTACCGGTGAGCCGCGATGAATTTAGCTGCATGACTGATGATTTGGTGCAGAAGACGTTGGATTGCTGCAAGCGGGCACTGGCGGATGCCAGTCTGAAGCCCGAGCAGATTGACGAGGTAGTCATGGCGGGAGGAGCCACGCGCGTCCCTTACGTTCGCCAGAGAGTCAAAGAGTTGTTCCAGCGCGAACTACATACGGAGCTAAATCCGGACGAAGTGGTGGCGCTGGGCGCGGCCATACAAGCTGATATTCTGTCAGGGAGTGTGACTGACATGCTGCTTCTCGACGTCACACCGCTTTCGCTCGGCATTGAAACTCTCGGCGGCGTCACGAGTCGCTTGATCCATCGAAACTCCACTATTCCGGCTTCCGCGACTGAAACTTTCACCACAGCCGTAGACGGGCAGACGACCGTGGATCTTCACGTGCTGCAGGGAGAGCGCGAGCTTGCATCAGATAACCGAAGCCTGGCGCGCTTTCAACTGAAGAGCGTCCCGCCAATGCCGGCCGGGCTGCCCCGCATCGAGGTGAAATTCTTGATTGACGCCAACGGCATCTTAAGTGTGTCGGCCAGGGAGCTGCGAACCGGCAAGGAAGCTTCCATCGAAGTAAAGCCTTCCTACGGATTGACCGACGAACAGATCGAGCAGATGCTTTTGGACTCGATCGAGCATGCCGAAGAAGATTTCAAGAACCGCCTGGTCATCGAAGCACAGGTAGAAGCAGACGGAATCTTGGCCGCAACGGAAAAAGCGATGAAGTCGGCTGCCTTTGAAGAATTGACTTCTGAAGAGAAAGAGAAGATCGAAAGAGCGCTGTTAGACCTGCGCGAAGCGCGCGGCGGCAGCGATCACAAACTAATCCGCGACAAGATCGACGCGCTCGGCGAGGCCACACATTACTTGGCCGAGATCATGATGGACGCCGCCGTGAAGGCCGTCCTGAAGGGCAAGCCCGTGGATGAAGTGTGAGGATAGTTATTCATGGCGAACTTTGTTCCAATGACTAGATTTAGACACAAAACCGTCTACGTTCACGATCACGTCTACGTCCACGAGCACGACAACGAGAACGTGGTCGTCGACGTGGACGTGGGCGTGGCCGTGAATGTGAACGTAGACGTTCTTCAAAATCGTTGATCTGAGCTCCGTTTCCAAATAATCTTCAAAACTCTCTGTTTGACAGGAAATTGAAAAAAAAACGATGAACAAAATTCAACGTTTTTAATGACTAATAGCATGGCGAACTCCGTTCCAATGGGTTGTTCAGAGCTAAAGCCGTCCACGTCCACGCCTACGTCCACGACCACGACCACGACCACGACAACGGGGACGTTAAGCGAGCAGGTAGACATGGGTCGCGTCGCCTCAAAAAAATTAAACCACGGGGAACACTGGGGACACGGGGAGATTAGGTTCTGCTATCAGCAATATCATAGGGGCAATTGAGCGGTCGCTTCTGCTCCCCGTGTCCCCAGTGTTCCCCGTGGTTCAGTCTTTCTCTACGGAACAATCCTGAGCGAGGTAATCGTAGACGCGGACGTGATCGTGGCCCTAGTCGGTCTTCAACATGTCGAACTGGAAAAAACGATGAACAAAATTCAACATTTTTAGGAACTGATAGCATGATCGTCATTTTGATGTTGAAATAGGTACTCGGAGAGTGTTAAATAGTTGAAGTATCTGAGCATCACGCCCCGATCGTGATGCAAACGGGATAGTGGCCGTCCTCCTCCTGGCCTCGAATCTGAGGCATTTCCATGGATAAAACGACGCATGGCACCATTGTAGTCGCCAAGGACCAGGTTTCCTGCAATCTGGCGCGAGAGACGGTAATCCTCAACTTCAAGTCAGGCGTTTATTACGGACTGGATGAGATCGGTACTTTCATTTGGAATCTGATCCAGGACCCCAAGACGCTCCAGGATGTCCGTGACGCCCTTCTGAACGAATACCAGGTGGAACCCGAGCGCTGCGAGAGCGACCTACGCGCCCTGGTCCAAGAACTGGCGGCGGCCGCGTTGATCGAGTTTCGAGATGCGCCGGCTGCATAGCCTCCTGCGCCTCGCGCCGGCCAACAGGCGCCTTCTGATCGAGACCGCGCTTTTGCTGGCGGCGATCCGGCTGGGGCTGTCGCTGCTCTCGTTTCGGACCGTACTGAACCTTCTGACAGCGATATTAAGGAAACCCAAGCTCGAAACTCGAAGCCCGGAACTCGAAACTTTCCGCTCCCAATCGACGCAGCAACTCTCATCCAACCGCATTGTTTGGGCCGTAGAACTAGCCAGCCGGCATGTCCCGGCGACGAGCAACTGTTTGATCCGAGCTTTAGCCACAAATGCCCTGCTCGCGCGGCAACATTACCCGGCCCGACTGCACATCGGCGTGGCAAAGGGCACAGACAATAAGTTGCAGGCACACGCCTGGGTAGAGAGCGACGGGAAGGTTGTGATCGGCGGATCGGAACTTGGAGAATTTGTTCCCCTTTCGGAAGCAAATCTCGGCTCCACCGGCACAAGAACGTGAGAAAAAATCAGAGAGCAGGCTAGGAGGCCAATGAGCGCAATCACCGGGATTTATTTCCTCGACGGCCGACCGCTGGACCCCGCTGACCTGAAACGAATGCTCAAAAGTGTCGCTCATCGGGGACCTGACGGATCCGGTCTCTGGTTTCGCGGGTCCGTCGGCCTGGGCCACAGAATGCTCTGGACGACGCCGGAGTCTCTGCGAGAAAGGCTTCCCCTGATCCACCAGACTGGAGATCTCGCCATTACCTCAGATGCCCGAATTGACAATCGGGACCAGCTCATTTCCACTCTCGGCCTTAACAACGGCCCGGGCAGCGAGATTTCTGACAGCGAACTGATTCTGCGAGCCTACGAAAAATGGGGCGATTGCTGCCCGGAAAAGCTGCTGGGTGACTTTGCCTTTGCCATTTGGGATGCCAAAAGACAAACGCTCTTCTGCGCCCGCGATCATTTTGGCGTCAAACCGTTCTACTACTATCGCTCCGATCGCGCATTGATCTTCGCATCGGAAATCAAGGCGCTGCTCTGCCTCACGGAGATACCTCGACTGCTCAATGAGGTGAGAGTGGCCGACTATCTGGTGCCGATGCTTGAAGACAAAGAGATCACTTTTTATAAAGGCATCTTCCGGCTGCCTCCGGCCCACTGCATGACCATTTCCCGTGAACGCACACGGCTCCGAACTTACTGGGCTCTCGATCCAACTCGGGAGATCCGATGCAGCTCGAACGACGAGTACGCCGAGGCTTTTCGAGAGATTTTCACCGAAGCAGTGCGCTGTCGCCTACGCAGTGCCTTTCCGGTGGGCTCAATGCTGAGTGGAGGGCTTGATTCTTCATCAGTCGTCTGCGTGGCGAGAGCACTCCTCGCCCAAAAGCGAAATGGCTGCCTGCATACGTTCTCCGCGATATTCGATGACGTGCCCGAATGCGACGAAAGCCCTTACTTTAACTCCGTCATAGCCCAGGGTGGCGTCGAAGCCCACTACGTGCCGAGAGACCGCATAAGGCCTGGCACTGAACTCGATTTGCTTTTGTGGCACGAGGATGAACCCTTCAGCGCGCCATACGCATTTCTCTATGGTGCGCTGTACCGCGCTGCCCACGAACAGGAGGTGCGTGTGCTCCTAGATGGGATGGACGGCGACTCAACGGTTTCGCACGGTGTCGCCTACCTGACGGAGCTTGCTTGCGCAGGCAGATGGGTCAAACTGACCAAGGAAGTTACTGCGCTTGCCAGACGCCTAAACCGCTCACCTTGGGAGATCTTCCGGCAGCGGGCTCTCCGTCCATTGGTTCCCGAACCGCTGCTTTATGTATGGCGCGCGTTGCGCGGGCGCAATGGACCTCCATGGGGTACCGATACGATCGTCAATCCGAGCTTTGCGCGCCAAATCGGCTTGGCAGCACGATATGCAGCATTAAGGAAGGCCCGGCTGAAGCCGGCGCGAACCTCAAAGGAAGACCATCTGCGTTGGCTCACATGGGGGGTATACCCGTTGATGCTCGAAGTAATCGACCGTGCTGCCGCAGCCTTTTCCGTCGAGCCTCGCCATGTCTGCTTTGATACTCGTCTCGCGGAGTTCTGCCTGGCATTGCCTGGGGAGCAGAAGCTATTCCAAGGATGGACCCGAATGGTTATGCGCCGGGCGATGGCCAGGATTCTTCCCGAGGAAGTTCGATCTCGTGGCGGCAAGAGTGACGTTAGCCCGGCGTTGACACGATCATTGCTTGACTTCAATGGCCGGTCTGCGGAGGAGGTGATCCTCCAGGACGCTAAAGTGATCGGGGATTATGTCGACGTTGATGCCGTGCGTCGGGCGTACCAACGCTACATTTCTGAAGGCGTTCATTACGAGGCAGTCAAGGTCTGGTGGGCCGCTTCCTTGGCTTCATGGCTACGCCAGGCGGACCTAGGGCTGTGAGAGGAGCCCATATCACAAACAGTTGGTTGGCTATTCAAAGAACCCAATAGGGGCACCAAACGAAATCAAATTTAGTCGTCTAAGGGCGAACCAATGAAAGAAGATAGAGCAAAATTCGCTGAAGAAACAGAAGAAAAGCATACACAGGAAATACACAAGAAGTTCTATATCGTGCCGAAGCTAATCATCCACGGCACAGTACGGGACGTTACGCAGTCCGGTCAAGGAGCACTTGCTGATATTACGACCCTTGGCTCGACGTAGGTTTATGGAAGATTGCTACAAGCCCGAAACCAGCCGGTTCTGTTCCGTGGCCTACGGTCTCGGCATCCAGTCCAGTCTAGCTCTACCAGAGTTGGTGGTGGAAGAGGCAGACGTCAACGTGCATGTCTGCCTAGGCGCCAACCATCGACTCGATCTGGAGGACACCAAGACAGACTCGGCTCGTGTAACTGCGGACGACGGGTACCTTTCCTGGAAGGAAGTAGGGATCTTTCACATAAGGAAAGGAAACGAGATCGTCATCAATCCAGCACTGGGCGCCGCCGAGAGTGTGCTTCGTCTCTTTGTTTTGGGGCCTGCACTGGCGCTTTTGCTTCACCAGCGAGGGCGACTGGTCTTACATGCCAGCGCAGTATCCATTGATGGTGAAGCCGTCGCCTTTCTCGGTGGTCAAGGGTGGGGCAAATCGACAACTGCTGGGGCCCTCTACGCTCGAGGCCATGCGATCGTCGCAGATGATGTGGTGGCTCTTAATACTGACGAAGCAAGCGGCCGCATGGTTTATCCCGGTTTTCCTCAGCTTAAACTGTGGCCAGAAGTGGCCGCTACGTTAGGTGACGAGCCGGAGAAGCTGCCGCGACTTCATCCCCTGCATGAAAAGCGTGCTTATTCCGCCGCGCGAGGATTCTCGACCAAACCCCTGGCACTGCGGTGCCTCTATGTGCTAGCGGAAGGCGCTGGCGCGCAAGTTGAAGATCTCGAGCCTCAGGCTGCCTTTCTGGAACTGGTTCGCCATACCTATACGGCTCGCGTGCTCGATATCCATAGAGCTCCTTCCCATTTCCTCCAATGCGCAAATCTCGCCGCCAAGGTTCCCATTCGACGCTTGAAGTCTCAACGATCGCTGGCGGCTCTTCCCGGCCTGGCGACTCTAGTGGAGAAAGATTGTGCTGCAAATCACCGCTGATAATCTAAGGACTGCCTCTGCCGTCGAAGCTGAGTTTCTTCTATCCTGCGCCCGCACGTCAATGGACTCTGGAAGGGCTGAACCGATTGAGCTGCTCGTCGCGAAAGGCATGGACTGGGAGTACCTCATGTCGCTTGCGCGGCGTCACAGGATGATGCCGCTTCTGTACTGGCACCTCAGCACGATTTGTCCGGAGTCGGTACCGCCACTTGCGCTGCGGCAACTTCAAGACCATTTTCGCACGAATAGCCGCCGAAATCTCATCCTTGTCGCAGAGCTGCTTGAATTGCTAAGTCTCTTCGAGGATAACGGCATTCCAGCAATCCCATACAAGGGGCCGGTACTGGCTTCGTGGGTTTACGGCAATGTGTCACTGCGACAGTTCTGCGATTTGGACATCCTGGTTCCTAAGTCACTGGCCTTGAAGGCCAGAGATTTGCTGATCTCTCGCGGATACCAACCGAACGTTCACCTGAGTGCTTCACATCAGACGGCATATCTTGAAGCGCAGTGCGAGTTCTGCCAGGTAAACATTGAGAAAAGGGTCGCCGTGGAGGTTCACTGGGACATCGTACCAAGCCATATGGCTTTTCCAATCGATCTTCAACAGCTCTGGCAACGCCTGGTGCCAATCTCCTTCGCAGGAACAACCGTACGTAGCTTTCCACCGGAAGATCTTCTCTTAATTCTGTGCGTGCACGGCACCAAGCATCGCTGGGAACGGCTCGATTGGATCTGCGGTGTTTCTGAACTAATCCGCCGTCATCACGAGATCAATTGGAAACGGGTGACGGAGCAGGCTG
>DASYPF010000300.1:0-3515 GCA_036006905.1 Acidobacteriota bacterium | reverse complement strand
CGGCGTACTATCGGCGTAACTCGGTCCGACTTGCTGAGGTGAAATATGTACTGCCCGAAGTGCGGAAGAGATAACTTGAAGGAGCAAAAGTTCTGCGCTTCTTGCGGGACCAACCTTGAAGCTGTCTCTCAGATGCTTTCTGGAACCGGGGCCGATTTCTTTACCAGAATAGACACCGGGCTCGATCAATTCATAGCCAAATACGCTGAACATGTCTTTACGGACGCTCCGTCCAAAGCTACCGATCGAACTGTGAGCAATTCGTGGAAGCTCCTTGGCAGGGGTGTTCTGACATCATTCATTGATCTGTTTCTATCCCTCGTGATTTGGAATGTCTTCACCGTCAGGTTCAATATCCTCTTGTTCTCGACGCCGTTCAGATTGCTCTCGGAGCGAAGCAGCCGTGTGAAGAAGGCGAAAGCGGGAATTGATACCGACGCGCCGCTCAGGCTGCCTGAGCCGCTGCAAAACGAATGGATATCCGCCTCGGCTCCAAGTGTCAGCGAGCACACGACGGAGAGACTTCAGGAGTATCGACCGCCCACGCAGGAGTCGTCTGGTGAGAGGTAAACCTGTCGGAATGATATCTCGAATCGAGAAATCACAATCTGCCAGCATCGGGCTGCGCGCGAAAACGGCGAGGGCCATCGCAGTTGTATTGGGAGGTCCCCTTGATTCGCCGCGGGTGTTGAAGCGGGTAGAGCTGAAGCTTGCCGATCCGGCGTTTCCGGAGACCAGCCAGCCTTATCATGAGGTCCTGGACCTGCCTTGGGGAAAGGCCCAGGTGGCGGCGCGGAAGATAGCTAAGAGAATCGAGAAGCTGGCGACAACAGAGCTTGCCCGGCTAGTTCGAGAAACGCAGGCTGAAGGATTGATCGTGAGCGTCGTCGGAATCGTCGGGGCCGGCGATCGGAATCTCGAAAAGATCGGCAGCACCCACATCCGAGCACACGCGGCGGAGGGCGTGCTGTTCCGGGAAGTCCTCGAAGTGGCCGCTGCGGCAAACGATCTGCCGAATCGTTTGTTCAATGAACGAGACCTGGATGAGACGGCCGAGTTGGAACTGAAGCTTCCAGTTGCGAAGATCAAGGCGCGGCTTGCGGAGATGGGCCGCGCAGCCGGAAGTCCCTGGCGAGCTGACGAGAAGGCTGCCGCGACCGCCGCGTGGCTGGCTCTGGCGGCTTATAGACGTGATTGACGGCTTGGGAGCGCAGGCATTCCTGCCGGCTCTTTGCCCCAGCTTTTGCAGGAAAGGGTGCCTGCGCTCCCCGGAGATTCAATTCTTGTCAACCCATTCCCGATGTTCTGAGATTCTCCACTTCTGGAACTCTTCTTCTTTGCGCAGCTGTTGAACTCTGGCGCCCAAACCGCATAACCATCCAGGAGACGTATTTGATGGCGTCCACAGTTATGCCTGTGGTTCCCGAGATACGAATGTTCCTTTGCAACGGAGTGTAGGTAGTCTAAACTGCATCTGACGAAGCGATGAGACTCAGAACTCTTAGCCTCTAACTAATTATGTCAACAAGCCACGGCAGAAGGCGTCTGAAATTCGACCGCGCGGAAGTAACCGAAGAAGCGGACGGACAGAGCCGTGTGCGAGTGACACTGACGCTCGGCCAGCTCATCTTCCAGGCGGGCGCCGCTGCTGAAGGCAGCGGTGGTCCCCTGAAAGCGGCTGCAGTAGCCACTTTGGAGGCTGTGCAGCAAGCAGCCGCGAACAAGTTTACCTGTTCGCTATCGGACCTCGATCACGTGAATGCTCTCGGCAAGGATCTGATGGCGGTTCTTGTGGACTTCAAGTTTGAGGGCAGAGATGTCCAGGTGTTCGGAAGCTGCCAGATCGTCGGCAGTGACGTCGATTGCACGGTGAAGGCGGTGCTCAATGCTACGAATCGGATGTTTGAGCTTGCGATTCGAGAGTAGGCTGTTTTCCAGTTTCCATTTTCCATTTATCATTGATCACGAAACGGTTCTGGGTACTTGCTCAGAGGCAACCCAACAAGAAGCGGACGTTGAAACCGGAGCCAAATGACAAATGGAAAATATGGAAAATGACGAATAAGCTTGGCAAATCCTTCCTGCGATTCGGCAGCGTCTCATCGACCAATGATGTGGCCCGAGAGCTGGCCCTGGCGGGCGCAAGCGAAGGACTCTGCGTAATCGCGCGCGAGCAAACGGCGGGGCGAGGTCGTCAGGGGCGTTCCTGGTCATCGCCTCCGGGCGAAGGACTTTACATGTCATTGATTCTTCGTCCTCAGGTCACAGCTTCCGCTGCGGCGATGATAACCCTCGCCACGGCAGTTGCCGTCGCCGAGACGCTAAGGCTGGATTTCCAAGCCGGGGGCGACATCAAGTGGCCCAACGACGTTTTGGTCAGAGGCCGCAAGATTTGCGGGATCCTGGTTGAGTCGGCGATTGAAGGCGACCGGCTCCAGTATGCCGTAATGGGCATTGGAGTGAACATCGCACAACGCGTCTTTCCGGAGCAGCTCACCGACGGCGCGACCTCTCTTTTCCTTGAAACCGGCCGAACGATCCTTCCGGAGGACTTTGTGGGAGTCATGCTTCCGCGGCTCGATCACTGGTACGCGGCTTCAATGTCACAGGCCGACGCGGTGATCGCGCGATGGGGGGAGCTTTCATCGTCAGCTCACGACTGCCTCGTTCGAGTCGAATCCCTGGATGGTGCAGTCGAAGGTGTCACCCGTGGACTGACAGCAACCGGAGCCCTTATCGTGGAGCTTGCCAACGGCGAACGACGCGAGATCGTCTCCGGCGAGGTGAAGGTGAGAGCGGTGACCGCATAACGCCGAAGAGGTGATTATGTTGTTAGTTCTTGATGTAGGAAACACCAACACAACGCTCGGGGTTTACGAAGGGGCAACGCTCACGCACAGCTGGCGGCTTACCTCCGAACGCCAGCGAACCGTGGACGAATACGGCATCATGTGCCGCACGCTCCTTCAACTTGCCGGGCTTGATTCTTCTGGCATAAACAGCATCGCGATTTCATCAGTCGTGCCTCCACTTGACTTCACGTTGAACAAGATGGCGCAGGTCTATTTTCACATCGAACCGCTCTTCGTCAACGCGGCCAACGCGGGAATACCTGTGTTATACGATGATCCGGGAGAAGTCGGCGCAGATCGTATTGTCAACGCAGTTGCGGCGCTTGCTCGCTACGGCAGCCCCTGTATCGTTGTTGACTTCGGCACGGCCACGACATTCGACGCGATTTCGGCGGCGGGAGAGTATCTTGGCGGGATCATCTACCCGGGTATTCAGATTTCCGCCGACGCTTTGTTCCAACGCGCTGCGAGATTGCGCAACACGGAGATCCGCCGGCCGGAACGCTTGATAGGGACCAATCCTACCGGGAGCATTCAATCGGGATTGTATTACGGCAATATCGCACTCGTGGATGGGGTGCTCAAGAGAATGGTTGATGAGCTCGGTCCGAATACGCGCATCGTCGCGACGGGTGGGCTGGCCCCGCTAATCAGCAGAGGTTC
>DASYPF010000299.1:0-4256 GCA_036006905.1 Acidobacteriota bacterium | reverse complement strand
AGGGCGTTGGTGGCCGCCATGGTTGCCATTTTGGCCCGGGTATCTTTACTGGCGCTTGCAATATGGGGAAGCAGCACGACGTTACTCAAATCCTTTAATCCAGGCGCCATTTCTGGTTCGTTCTCATATACGTCAAGTCCGGCGCCTGCGATCTGTCCGTTTCGAAGCGCGTCGACCAGTGCCTTTTCGTCGATGACCGGCCCGCGTGAAGTATTGATGACAAAGGCTGTCGGTTTCATCTTCGAGAACTCAGCTTTTCCCAGCAGGTGTGTGGTCTCGGGAGTCAGGCTGCAATGTACCGTTACAAAATCGCTCTCTTGAAGTAAGCGACTCAGATCAGCGTGTTCTACCCCTGCCGTTCGCTCAATTTCATGTTTCAGCGGCGGATCATAGACCAGGACTCGCATGTCAAAGCCGACGGCTCTGCGACGGACTGCCTTGCCGATGCGTCCATACCCAATAATTCCAAGGGTTTTAGGTTGTTCGCTTCCACCCGGACTCACATCGCTGCCCAGCAG
Organism: Acidobacteriota bacterium; assembly: GCA_036006905.1. Taxonomy (GTDB): domain Bacteria; phylum Acidobacteriota; class UBA6911; order JACQSX01; family JACQSX01; genus DASXTB01. Next base: position 3,738 of record DASYPF010000299.1, on the reverse strand, counting down.
CAGATTGGGCCCCCAGAGTTTGTATTTGCCCGACAACATATATTGATGTGCTTCGGGGATGCACCGCGCGACTGCGAGAATTAGCGCCCATGTCAGGTCGGCTGTGGTGTCTGTCAGCACACCTGGAGTGTTAGTCACCGGAACACCCAATTCAGTGGCAGCCGCGATGTCGATATTATTAAAACCGACGGCACAGTTGGCCACACCCAGCAAGTTCGGATTAACGGTCAAAATTTCTCGATCAATCGTCTCGGTCAACAGAGAGAGAAGGACCTTAGCTTGTTTTACACCTTTAATGATCGCGTCTTTGGGGGGTGAAGCATCCACGGCGCCATCCCAGACCTCATAGGTAGCTGCGGTACTTAAAAGCTCCAGTCCCTCCCTGCGAATGGCACGCGTAACAAAGATATCCATAAGGTTCCTCTCGTTGAGCACAGGCGGGCGACCCTGTGTGGTCGCCCGTTTTTCCAACAATGGTGCGCGTATTCGGGCGGCCACGCAGGGCCGACCGTACGATCAGATCGATTTTTTCACGTTCTGATGCCAGGGCGTTAGGCCGAGCATCACCCTCGCGATAAAGCGGCGATTCTATGAATCGCATTCCTCACTGGTACTGTCGATCGAGCTTGTGGAACAGAATCATCACCGTGGTCCTTTTCCCTCGGCGGTTGCGACTCTGGACGCAGGTGCTGGTCGCGGCCTTTCTGGCTTCGGCTGCCCACGCGCAATCAGCGAAGCAACTCTGGGTGCTTCAGGAGCCGGACGAGATCGTCGAGTACGGTATCACCACGCTTGCGGCTCGGCGCACGCTGAAGGTTCCTCGCCGGCTGATCGAGCACCCAGGGTATCTCAGTATCAACGCCAGGGACAGATGGTGTTTCTTCCTGAGAAGGGTGTGCAGTGGGGAGCCGGGGAGATGGCGTCGGCTGGAGATCGCGTGTGGTTCTGGGATGGCCACCAGGCTAAGGAGGGAAGCTCGAAAGTACCAAGACAAGTCGTGGCAGCGCGGGCAAGCTCACGGTCACGGAAACGGCGCGGCAATGGTTCCTTTCGGCTGGAGGTGAGTCCCTTTTCTGGTTCGACCTACCCGCGCGGGAATCACCGGAGAGGCAGATGACCCACTTGAAAGGTCCTTTTTCGATGCTGCTCGCGCTGATTCTGGATGTATCCAATGACATCACGCAAATGATGTGTAGGTGTTTGCCATTTTCTTGGCTCAACCGTCGCTACGCGACGAGAAACGGTTAACGATTCATTCTCCCGGCCTTAAAAGGCCGGGCTAAATTCATAGGCCGCTGACGCGGCCCGGACATTAACATCCATATTGAGGGGCAGGCTCACCGAGACTTCTTTAGTGCCAGGAGCTTTCGCCGTAACGCTGAATCGTCCCAACTGCCCGTAAGAGTCTCAGCATCCTGTCGGCGGCCACAGAAAATTCTTTCCGGCAGTTTATCTGCACCTTATCACAATTCGGGGAAAGGATTTATCCTGCCACACAATTAATTTTCGGAGTTGAGTTTCTTGGATCTAAAGGACTCCCCAGAAAGCAGCGAGAAGGCCGACGCCGATAGGGTGGCCTCGGTTCGCTTTCAGGAGAAACAAGTTCTTTCCGGTTCGTACTTAGCCGTAAGACAAAAGATGCCCTTAAATTAGCGGCTCATGGCCGGCCGGGTCGACTAGGAAGCGATGAAAATTCGCATTCTAATCACTATGGCGATCTGGTTGCCGGCCGTCTATCTAAGATTAAGAATGAAAGACAATCAGACAGCTTTAACTTGTAGAGATATTCTTCTCCTTCTGCTGATCGCTGTCGGGGCACTGATAGTTCATGGATACCATCCCGCTGCGGAAGATGCGGAGATTTACCTGCCTGGAATCAAAAAGATCCTGAACCCTTCTCTCTACCCGGTAGGTTCTGAGTTCTTCCTTTCCCATGCCAGGATGACTCTGTTTCCCAACCTGATCGCCTGGTCGATTCGACTTTCGCACGTCCCCTTAGACTACGCGCTGTTGTTTTGGCACCTGCTTTCCATTTTCCTCGTGCTGCTTGCCTGCCGGCGGCTCAGCCGGCAGTGCTTCAGTTGTCCCAGGGCATATTGGGGTGGAGTGCTGGCGGTCGCTGCGTTGCTCACCATTCCGGTGGCGGGGACGTCGCTTTACATCATGGACCAGTACTTGAGCAGCAGATCGCTATCGACTCCTGCCATATTGTTCGCGATGGCCGGCACGCTGGAAAGGAAGTTCGTCCGGGCGGCACTGTGGATTCTTTTTGCGGCAATGGTTCATCCGTTGATGGCCATATTCGGAGTTTCTTATCTGATTTGCTTGATATTAACAACGTACTGCCGGCAGAGAGGGGCGTCCGCGTTTCTGCCGCTGTTTTTTGGATTCTTTTCCCCCGCCTCGGATGCCTATCGAAAGGTTCTATCAACACACTCATACTTCTTCATCCTGCGGTGGGAGTGGTACGAGTGGGTGGGTATACTCGCCCCGCTGGCGCTACTATGGTGGTTCACGCTGATCGGCCGAAAATACGCTTTGCCGGTCCTGGAGTCAGCCAGCCGCGCCCTGGTCTTATTCGGGGTGTTCTTTTTCGTCACAGCCTTGGTACTTACCGTGCCGGCACGATTTGAGCCTCTAGCTGAGTTGCAGCCGATGCGCAGCCTGCACCTTCTCTATGTGCTTCTGTTCTTGTTTGCAGGGGGAATCGTGGGGCAGTTCCTGCTGAAGAATGTCCTATGGCGCTGGCTATTCCTGTTTGCGCCTCTATGCATGGGAATGTGTTTTGTGCAGTTCAGACTGTTCCCGGCCAGCTTTCACATTGAGTGGCCGGGCGTTCCTCCACAGAACCCCTGGCTACAAGCGTTCGACTGGATCCGACTGAATACGCCGCAAAATTCCCTCTTCGCCTTGGATCCCAATCACATGGACATTCCAGGAGAGGATGAGCACGGTTTTCGCGCGCTCGCGGAACGCAGTATGCTCGCGGACGACGTCAAAGATAGCGGCGCAGTCAGCATGTTTCCGGCCCTAGCTGAAGAGTGGCTGACACAGGTTCAGGCATTGGGCGGTTGGCAAAACTTCCAGCGCGAAGACTTCCGCAAGCTGAAGAAAAGATTTGGCGTAAGCTGGGTCGTGCTGCAGCGTCCTGGGGTTGCGGGTCTTAGCTGTCCTTACCAGAACAGTCTCTTGCTTGTATGCCGCATTGACTAGCCGTCCATGTTGGGGTCGGGTCTTGAAAATTTAGTTTTCCATTCATCCATTGAAAAGCTTGGCCACGGATTAGACGGATCAACGCTGATAAATCAACAGATGGGTCTGAACTATAATGGTTCTGGAGATTTTTTGTAGGGTTCTATCTCGTGGTGCCAATTTATCGGCGTTAATCCGTGTAAATCTGTGGCCTGTTTTCTTTCCGTGATATGGGGAGGATTTATGAGAGCGATCGCCTTCGTGATTGTTGCGTCTGTTCTGCTTGTGTGCGCGCAGCCGGGGTTGGCCCAGGCCAAATCTCGCGCTCGAGACTTGGGAATCCCATTTGAAGGGAACCCGGGCCCCTTCAACGCGATTACTGATGTTCGCGGCGTCGAGGTTGGAGAGTCCACGATTATCTCCGGTGAGGGGCCACTGAAAGTTGGAGTCGGTCCGGTGCGCACAGGAGTCACCGCCGTTCTGCCCCGCGGTAAAGCGTCGTCAGACCCGGTGTTTGCCGGCTGGTTTTCGCTCAACGGCAACGGC
>DASYPF010000298.1:0-4598 GCA_036006905.1 Acidobacteriota bacterium | reverse complement strand
AGGAGCGCTATCGAAGGCGCGAAAGACGGGCCAGTCAGGCTTGTTGGTCCTCCGGACTGGCCTGTTTTTTCTGCGAAACACCAGGGTCCAATTGACTCGAGTGGGGTCCATTTGGGGTCCAAAAAGGACCATTTCACGGCTAGATTCAGGCAGTTTAGGTGTGCAAGGCCAATTGAATCATCGTGAGTTATGGAGCGGGCGATGGGAATCGAACCCACGTCCGAAGCTTGGGAGTCATCAGACATGCGACGATGAGAAGTTTTGGTGCAACTTCGGTGCAGTTAAAGAGGGGAAAGAACCGAGCATTTTCCCGTAAGCGACGCCAGGGAAACGGTTTAGAGTTTTTGCCCAGTTGGTTCGTAGCCAGACGCTCTATCCAACTGAGCTACGGGCGCACGCGTACGCTGTTTACTATCAATAGTTTACCGCAGTTTCTTCTTCAATTTCAACCTCAAGTGTCTATGCATTCGAAATGTCTTGGCAAGACTGTCCTCGCGTTCGAGCGTCTAGCGCTGCGGCCAGACGCTCTATCGAACTGAGTCACAGGCGTGTTCTGGTATCTAATTCACTTCTAAAGACATTGCAGCAACTTAATTCTTCAACTTCGGCAGCGATTTTCGGTAGTTCGGTACAACTGCGGGTGTTTGCCTCTGATTGGTGGCCGGATGAGAACGATCTATTCATCGCGGTTTACGACCCAGCGGCCAAACGGAGTGCTCGCCAACGGAGCGGGACTGACGGTCCCCGGAGCTTTCTCAACAAATTCAGCGTTTTCGCGCTACGTTTGATTCCCTGGAGAGTTGTGCCCAGACTAATCGCAAAAACGTCCAAAGCGTGACGCTCAAGGGTGTTCCAGTAGAACTTCGCAGGCTTGGCGCAACCGAGATTTGGTCGCAGACGTGGGTGGGTGGCGCGCCGAGCCGATGGCAATCGCCTCGAAAAGCAGGAACGATTGATCGCGATCGATTTTGGTTCCGATCAAATCCGCGCCAAGTGCCAAGGCGCTGACTTCGATGCTCGATGTTCCTAATTTCAATTTTTGCAGCCCATCAATTCCTCAAGAATCTAGCCAGCGACTTTGCCCGCAGGGCAGCCGCACTACTCCGGATACATCAACACTTTCACAGCTTGCTTCTGCGCACACAAATCGAAAGCCTTGCGCCATTCTGAAATCGGCAGCTTGGCAGACACGAGATCGTCGAGCCTGATCCGCCCTTGAGCAAAAATCTTCATCATGCGATCCCAGGTCTTGGCGGTGTAGCAGATGGAGCCCTGCACAATAAGCTGCTTGTAAAAGATCTGATCGATCGGAAACTGCAGTTCACAACCGCAAATGCCCACCTGGGTGTATTTTCCCAGAGGCCTTAGCGAGTCGATGCAGCCTCGCACCGAGCTCGGATGGCCAGCGCACTCGAAAACCACGTCGAATCCTCTTCCATCGGTATGCTCACGAACGACGTCGCCCAAGCTTCTTTCTCCGACATTTACGACGGCCGCCGCGCCAATGCGACGTGCCGCCTCGAGACGAATATCATCCCCAGCCGCTCCGGCGACGATGCTCTTGATTCCTTCCGCCACCAGCAGTTTTAGGCACAGAAGTCCGATCGGTCCTGGCCCAGAAACCAATACGACATCACCGATTCGGGTATTCGTTACTTCCGTAACGGCCTGAATGGCGGAGGCAAAGGGTTCACTCATGGCGGCTTCCTCCATCGAAAGATGCTCCGGGACACGATACAGCTGATCGGGCCTGAGAATAACGTAGCGCGTTAGCGCGCCGTTTACGCCATGCCCCATTCCTCTGCGATGCGCGCAAAAAATGAAATTCCCTCCCAGACAATACTGACATTGTCCGCACACAACTGCGCTGGCTCCTAGCCCGGCGATTCTCTCGCCGATGCGAACACCGCTGACGTTTCGTCCGATCTCTACGACGGTACCGGCAAACTCATGTCCGAGAATTACTGGAGGGAAATTGTGGAAAGTGTCGTGGAGCACATGGATATCGGTTCCACAAATACCACAAAACGCGATTTCTACGCGTACCTGGTTTTCTCCGCAGGACGGCTCGGGAGCATCAAGAATATCGACGTTCCCTTCCCCGGGGGCGTGCTTCACAAGAGCTTTCATCCGGCCTAGACTCCTCGCTGTCGTATCTATTCAGACTTCATGATGCACTCCCACTCTCGTTGCGCCGCCACCACGGATCACATGGGCGTTGGAAGTAAAATCAGCAACCGCTTGAGGACAGCCAGATTTTCGTTAGAAACAATCTCCGCTGCTAACTAGGTAGAAGTGAAATTCGTTATTGTCGCGTCAGGCGTCAATAAGTTCCCGTATGAACTATTTTCTGATCCGTCCCGCAACAATATAATACGTCAAGTTATTGATGGCAATTGTACTTAGCCTCCAGGGCTGTCAGGAATCCAAAGGTGCGGTCGGATGCGTTGTTGCTGTTGGATTGTATTGATTCTCATCCAACGCAATTCCGTAAACTCATCAATGCCTGGACCCGCCGAATCTTCCGTAACCGCTTGTACCCCCGGAGCTTCTTTCCAAGAAGACTCTCACAACAAGGTCGTCAGACTTCGTCTGGATTTGGGATAAGCGTGTCGAGGACAAGCGCATTGAGATCGTAACAAGCCTTGATGAACTGACGCAGTGTTCGCCGGGTAGCACCGAACGAATTGAATTCTTGAAGTGACAAACCGTTCTCTGTACTCGCACGACAGAAGTCTTTGAACCTCCTGGACAGCTCATCGACAATTTGGGGGTTGACCGAATCGTCGATCCGCGGGCGGACTTCGATATCGCTGGCATTGAAGCGGACCTGCCAGGCATGTGGCGGAGAAATGACCACATCTCCACCGATGAGCTCGCTCCAATGCATGTGGTTGCGAAAGGCGGCAGAAAGAAGCCGAACTCGATAACCGCGTTCGCGGAAGAGCTGATAGGTCCTCTTGAAAACCGTCACTCCTGCCCACTCAAGATAGCCGGGATCAATGGTAATGTTCTGTTTCTCGGCCACCACCTTCAGCCAATCGTCGAGCCGGCCAACCATGATCGTACACACTGGGCCCATCGCGGCGATTTCCTTGCCTTCCCGTTCGCGCTTCCTCAAGCCGCGTTCAATTGCTTCGGCAACCGCAACGCACTGCGGCAAGGTAAAGCACACAGTTGCGTTAATGCTGACCCCCTGATACGTGGCCTGCTCCATGGCCGAAATTCCATCCGTCGTGGCGGGTATTTTCACGATCATGTTGGGCGCAAGCTTATCGAATTCAAGAGCCTGGTCGACCATGGCTTGCGTGTTTCGATACAGCCGGGGGTCGGTTTGAATCGAAAGTCTGCCATTTCGGCCGCGATGCTTCTCGAACGCTGGCATCAGAACGCGTGAACTCTCTGCCGAAATCTCGCGTACGATCCGCCACCCGATCTGGTCTTCTGTCGCGGTAGGATATTTGTCAACGAGCGCGCGGATTCTATCTTTCCAAGAGGCGAGCTCCTTTTTCAGCATTCCATAAACAATGACTGGATTGCAGGTGCCGCCGACCGCCCCATGATCCAGCGCATAAGTCAATTCCGGAATGGACGCGGAATCATTCCATAGGCACGTGGGAGTTGTATCGGTCATCTGCTGCAAGGGACTTTTGTACTTAATCGGAGTCGTTGCGGCTGTCATGCGTTTCTCCCAGTTAATCGTCGCCCTAGTAAATCGGAACCCCTCCGTGATGAATCGCGTCTACTGGCCGCGCGCGTCGCCAGCCTCATAGCGTTCGCACCATGTTTCTATAGGTAGGTCGCTGCTCTTTTGACCGTGCACGACGCAACTGCCTGTTATAAGCGCTTAGTTTAGGGCTCGCAGCCCAGCTGTCAATGTCGAACATACGGCGAAACTGTTTCTCCATGCGACGCAAACTTCGTAACGACGTAGCGGTCGAGGCGATTCTAGTAGCAAGCCGATGGGTATTCGCCCGCGGCATGAAATTCTAGCCGAGCGGCTCAAATTTGTAAGAAGTGAGCTACACTCTACGATTGATCCATGGCTTCCACGAAAACGCCTAAGCGCTCCGAAAACAAAGCAGCGAGCATTTATGATGTCGCTCGGGAATCGCGGGTTTCCGTGTTCACCGTATCTGCAGTAGTCAATAAGAAAGCTCACGTGGGCAAGAAACTCCGCGAGCGTGTGGAAGCAGCGATTCGCAAACTTAGTTACCGTCCAAACTTGCTGGCGCGCAGCCTGGCCAACCAAAAGACCCACACCATTGGAATGGTGGTGACGGATATCTCCAATCCTTTCTTCCCCCTGGTGGTCCGTGGAGCAGAGGATGCCGCGCAAAAACAAGGCTACAACCTGCTACTTTGCAACAGCGATGACAACGCGGAAAAAGAGGCGAGCGTGCTGGAATTGCTTCTTTCTAAGCGCGTAGATGGAATCCTGCTCACCAAGGCTGTCGGTGATTTCAGTCCAAGCTTGCAGAGAATGATCGATATGGTAAACACTCCCTTCGTGCTGATCATGCGAACGTGCCCCAAGTTAACCAGGGACGCGGTCATCACCGATGATTATAAGGGCGCCTACGAAGCAGTATGCCACC
>DASYPF010000297.1:0-4925 GCA_036006905.1 Acidobacteriota bacterium | reverse complement strand
TGTTGGAGTTCAGCTTATCATCCGGATTTTATCAAGTTCGAGAGCCATCAGCACTGTGAGATTATAACGATTTTGACGGGGACGCCGAAGGCGTCTTCCCCGCCTGCGGCGGGCTAGAGGCGCGCCAGCTGTGTAGATTTTGGAAGCGGAGAGACGGCCTGAGGGCCGTCTCATCGTAACGGATCGGCGAATCGCTGCGATGAGACGGCCCACCGGCCGTCTCTCCAAAAATGTCCAAACAGCAGTGACGCCTTCGGCGTCCCCCGGCGCGTCGCCGCGTATTCGGCCCGAAGTTTTGGTTGCGGTTTTGCGGCGCTGTGTAACACGTTGGCAACTTCTTGCTTTTTTAGCAAGTTTTTAAGCTGGCCACGAAGGCACGATTAAACGAAGCGCTTTTCTAATTACTTTCGTGTCATCGTGCCTTCGTGGCGGTTTTGGTTGCGACTCAGCCGGGCTATGTCTCTGCAGTGATTGAGGACCTTCTTAAGTGAACCAGCCAAAATTGCATTTTGAAATCACAGGCGCTGGCAGGCCGGTGCTGCTGCTTCACGGCTTTGGCGCCAATTCCTATACCTGGAAATATCTGCGTGATCCCCTATCGCACAGGTTTCGCCTGATCATGCCGGATTTGAAAGGCCACGGTTTATCGCCCAAGCCCAACGATAAGCGCTACTCGGTCTATGATCAGGCGGAGTTGATTCACCGGTTGATTATCGATCAGGATCTGAAAGATTTCATTATCGTGGGACATTCCTTTGGAGGAGCAATCTGCCTTGTAACTACCCTGCGGCTTCTGGAAACAGAACCGGCGCGTCTTGCCAAGTTAGTGCTCATCGACGGCGCGGCCTTTCGCCAGCGGTGGCCTAGGTTCCTGAGGATTCTGAGAGCTCCGTTGCTTGGCGATCTTGCCATTCGAATCCTGCCCAACAGGTTTCAGGTTCTTTCTACATTGAGGGAGACTTACTATGACGGAGGCAAGATCTCAGATGATTTTGTCCAGGCGTATGCCGCGCCGCTGCGCATGCCGGGCGCCAAAAGCGCATTGGTTGCAACGGCTCGACAGATCGTCCCTTCCAATATCGATGACCTGATCGCCCGGTACCCGACGATTGCCGTACCGACACTGATTCTCTGGGGCAAAGAAGACAAAGTGGTTCCGCTTCAAGTCGGTGAGCGGCTGCATCAGGCGATCCCAAACTCGAGGATGATGGTATTGGAAGAATGCGGCCATGTTCCTCAGGAGGAACAACCGGAGGCGGCGCTGGCGGCGATCCAGGATTTTCTTGCCGGCTAGCAATTGCCGCAACAATCCCGGAACTTTGCAAAACGGGCCGCGGATGAACGCGAATTCACGCGGATAAGTTTTCTGTCTTCATACTTCAAGCTTCAGTCCTATTCTCTGTGCTATCTTTGCGTTCTCTCAGTCGACAACTGACCACGGACAACGGACCACGGACCACTGACAACCGACGAACATGAAAACCCGGCTCGGCTCGATCACGATCAATGACTCTCACTGCCATTTCTTTACCCATTCCGTGTTTAAGATGATCGGGAGCCAAAAATTCAAGGCAGGCGATCCGGTCAAAAGCGCGGCTGATTTCCTCGGCTGGGACGCGCCGCCGCACAGTCCGATCGATCTGGCCCGCCGGTGGGCGGACGAACTGGACCATCATGGCGTTCAGCGCGTCTCACTGATCGCCAGCGTTCCGAAAGACGAAGATTCCGTCGCCGAGGCGGTGAAGCATTTTCCAGATCGCTTTGTCGGTTTCTTTATGCTCGACCCGACACAACCGGACGCCGTCGAGAGAGCACAGCGCGCCCTTGGAGAGCTGAAGCTGCGCGTTGTTTGTTTCTATCCGGCGATGCATCACTACTCGCTGCGTGATGATCGAGTAAAGGCGGTGCTGGATGTTGTCGCGGAAGCGCCCGGTCGGGGGGTGTTTGTCCACTGCGGTGTCTTAACCGTGGGAATTCGCAAGAAGCTCGATCTTCCCAGTCCTTTCGATCTCAAGTTGGGAAATCCGCTTGATCTGGCTACGATCGCGCCTGCCTATCCTAAGACGAATTTCATCCTCCCTCATCTGGGGGCCGGGATGTTGCGCGAGGCGCTAATGCTGGCGGAAGTTTGTTCCAATGTGCATTTGGACACTTCCAGCTCAAACTCCTGGGTCCGCTATCTTGGCATCCCGCTGCGTGAAGCTCTCAACCGCGCCCTCTCGGTTGTGGGACCGGAACGACTCTTGTTTGGAACGGACTCATCGTTTTTTCCAAGAGGGTGGAATAAGAAAGTCTTTGACGAACAATTAGCGATCTTCGAAAGGCTGAAGGTGAAGCGCGCCGACGTCAAAGCGATCTTGGGTGGAAATTTCGAGCGGCTATTTCCTGCGTGACCGACCTCAGGAGGCAGCAGGCAGGAGAAAAGCGTCATTCGTCACTCGTTATTAGTCATTAGCAGGATACCAAGAAACTCACCGCGAAGCCGCGAAGAACGCGAAGGTAATCAAATAAAGATCACAGGTTCGATATCAGTCAGCCCTCCCTAAATGGATGACTGCGTGATGGATATCCCAACGTTAGAGTTCCGGGTAAACACACAGCCTTCGCGTTCTTCGCGCCTTCGCGGTGACTTTTTCAGCATCCTCTTAGTCATTAGTTCCAACCGGCCAACAGTTGCGGGACCAATAACCAATGACGAATGACCAATGACGCTTTTTTCCTGCCTCCTGCCGACTGCCTCCTGCCTCCTGCCTCTGTCTCCTGCCTCCTGCCTCCTGCCGTCTGCCTCCCGCTTTCCTGCCTCCTGGCTTTCTAGAGTATACTTTTCCCAGCAATCCAACCATTTCGTTAGGAGGATGCATCATGACCGAATTGACCCGCAGGGATTTCACCAAGACTGTAACCGCCGCCGGTATTGCCACCGCACTGAGCCGCATGCGAATACTGGGAGCCAATGACAGGGTTCGCCTCGGATGCATCGCTCTGGGAAACCGCGGCGATCAGGTGCTGGACGCGTTTCTTACGCACAAAGATTCCGAGGTCGTCGCTGTTTGTGACATCTACCAGCCCTACATGGACTTCGCGTCCAAAAAAATTGGCGGCAGCCCTCAGCATTTAAAAGATTATAGAAAGCTGCTGGATAGGAAAGACATCGATGCGGTAGTGATTTGCACTCCCGATCACTGGCACGCGCTGCAGACGATTCATGCCTGCCAGGCAGGCAAGGATGTTTACGTCGAAAAACCGCTGTCGTTGTGCGTGGCGGAAGGCCGGAAAATGGTGGAAGCGGCGCGCCGCTACAACCGAGTGACTCAGGTGGGAATTCATCGGCGGTCGTCGCCCTTCTGCAAGGAAGCCGCCGATTTTGTACGCAGCGGAGTCTTGGGGGAAATCACCGCTGTGCGCGCATTCCATATTCAGAATGAGTGGCCCAAGGGAATTGGAAATCCGCCGAACGAAGATCCCCCACCGGACTTCGATTGGGAAGCCTGGCTCGGGCCGGCGCCGAAAGTTGCGTACAACAAGAACCGTACCTTTTACCGCTTCCGCTGGTTCTACGACTATTCGGGCGGACAGCTCACGAATTTCGGAGTGCACTACATCGACCAGATCCACTGGGCGCTGGGACAGGATGCGCCATTGGCTGTGACTGCGATGGGCGGCAAGTTTGCCATTGAAGACAACCGCGAAATTCCCGACACGCTCGAGGTATTGTGGTCGTATCCAGGAGGAACGCTGGTCACTTTTACCCAGATCAATACTAATGGGGAGGCGGCCGGGCTGCACGACGGCGAGATTGAATTCCGCGGAACCAAAGGGACGCTCTACCTGCAGAGTAACGGCTACGAAGTGGTTCCCGATCTGATCACGCCCAATGAATTCGCGGCGCGCACGCCGCTGGATCGCTCGCTGGAGAGAGGCTGGCGCAAGGGAGCCAAGGCGATGATCGAGCCGAAGAAAGTTCAGGGGAAGGCCGACACTGCTTATCATGCGCGTAACTTTCTGGATTGCGTTCGCAGCCGCCAGAAGTGCAATTGCGACATCGAGACCGGCCATCGCAGCACTTCGGCAACTTTGATTGGAAACATCGCCCACAAGGCCAAGTCCTATCTGGAGTGGGATGCAAAGGCGGAGCGGTTTGCCAATAACGCAGCAGCCAACAGTTATCTCAGCTACGGGTATCGGAAGCCGTACAAACTGCCGGTGTAGATTAAAGCTGTGGAGCGTTTTCCTGCAAAGCTTTGTAGTCAACTAAAACCGTCTACGACCACGAGCACGTGCAAGTCAACGACCACGGCCACGTCGGTGACAAGAAGAAATGAACCGACCCTACGGGCGAAATGCTCCTATCAAAGGTCTATGTCCATGCCCCACGTATCCGTGGACGTTGACGTGCACGTGCGCGTGATCGTGAACGGCCTTTTCTTTATTAGTTGCGGCTCCGCCCGCTGGGGCTTCTGTAGGATTTCCGTTCAGTTTTTTCACGCTGAGAGGCGGAATTCACTCAGACTCGTTTGACGGACAAAGCAGGAGATCAAAATGTCACACACATCTCGCCTAAATCGCCCTCAAGTGTTCGGATCAAAACTTTCCCGCCGAGACTTTGTTTTGACCTCTTCGCTGGCCACTGCGAGCTTAATCTCTGGGTCGCTGAACGCTGCACCGCCCAACTCGTTCAAGGGCACTCTCTGTTTTTTCTCCAAGCATTTGCCTGACATGGAGCCGCACCGGCTGGCGGAAAGCGTCAAGGGCATCGGCTTCACCGGAATCGACTTGACCGTGAGGAAACGCGGACACGTGCTGCCGGAGAGAGCTGCGGAAGATCTGCCAAAAGCTGTCGAGGCGATTCTTCGCGCAGGTCTGGAAGTTCCCATGATCACCACCGAGCTCCTTTCTGCATCGGATCCCACGGCGCGTGCCATCCT
>DASYPF010000296.1:0-10677 GCA_036006905.1 Acidobacteriota bacterium | reverse complement strand
TCTCTAACTTTTGCGCAAGAATGGGTCCGACGGTTGACTTTCCTGCTCCCATAAAGCCGAGCAAGTAAAGATTCGGCTCACGCAGGTCTGCCGGCACCGGTCAGCTTCTCCAGGTTGGAATAAAAATCCGGATAAGAAACCGCCACGCATTGGCTCTGCCGAATCTCGACATCGGAATCGGCAAGCAGCGCCGCGATGGAGAATGCCATGGCAAGCCGATGATCGCCGCAAGACGCGACACGGGCTCCATGCAAATTAGAACAGGGGTGAATTCTCAATCCGTCTTCGAGTTCATCGAGTCGCACCCCGAGTGTTTTCAGCCCCTCCGCCAACGCATGGATGCGGTCTGTTTCCTTGTGCCGCAGTTCCGCCGCGTCGCGGATCTCCAGACCGTGCGGCAGGCGGCACGCTAGAACGGCCAGGATCGGGATTTCATCGATCAATGCTGGGATGATCTTCCCGCCTATTTTTTCCGGAAAAGTCTGCAGGAAGCGGTCGCTGTAACGCACCACAATATCTGCCACCGGCTCGCCGAATTCTTCCCGTTTGCTCTCTATCCGAATGTCTGCACCCGCCTGGATCAAGATCCGGAACAGTTCAATTCGAGCCGGATTGAAATTGATCCTGTTTAAAGTAACTGAAGAACCGGGAATGAGACAGGCGGCGACGCAAAAAAATGCCGCAGCAGAAGGATCCGCCGGAACTCGCAGGTCCCCCGGAGAACGAGGTTGCTGGCCGCCTCGCACCGAAATACGTTCTTCCTGAATCTCAATGTCCACGCCAAACAGCGGAAACGCGCGCTCGGTATGGCTGCGAGTGGGTATGGCTTCAATCACTTCAGTCCGTCCCCGAGCATGCAAACCCGCTAGCAGCACACAGGATTTAACCTGAGCGCTGGCTACCGGCAGTATATATTCAACTCCATGAAGCGGCCTGCCAAGGATTTGTAGAGGCGCCCTCTCTCCATGGGAAGCCAAAATCGTGGCGCCCATTTTTCGCAGGGGCAGCAGAATGCGTCCCATGGGACGGGAACGGAGCGAATCGTCGCCTGTGAGGACGTAATGAAACTTCTGCGCCGCTAGAATTCCACTCAACAAACGAATCGTAGTGCCCGAATTGCCGCAATCGAGAGGCTTGTCGGCGGGGCCGAGGTCTCCGAGAGCCCTCCCTTGGAGGCGGACATCTCCGGAGGAATTCTCAACCCGCACACCCACCGCCTGCAGGCAGCGCAGCGTGTTCTGGCAATCTTCGCTTGCTGAATAATTTGAGATTCGCGTCTCTTCGGGGCAAAGCGCCGCCAACAACGCGTATCGATGTGAGATCGATTTGTCTCCGGGAAGCCGCGGCGTCCCACGAAATTGCAAAGCCGGTCGGATCCACATCAGCCGACCTCGATTTCCAGCTCGCGTAGAAACTTGATTCGGTCGCGATATCCCGCGGCTTTTTCAAATTCAAAATTTTGCGCCGACTCCCGCATCAGCTTTTCCAGCCGCGTAATTTCTTCATTGATCTGGTCGCGGCTCTGGAAATTCTCCAGCTCTTCGGCAACTTTCGGCAGTTCCAGATAATCGGAGTCATAAGTCTCGATCAATGAGGCGTCGATGGGCTTGACGATGCTTTCCGGCGTGACGTTGTGCTGCAAGTTATAGCTTCTTTGAATCTCGCGGCGGCGAGCGGTCTCTTCGATGGCGCGTTTCATCGAGTTTGTGATTACATCGGCGTACATAATGACTCTGCCGCGCACATTGCGGGCGGCACGGCCCGCAGTTTGTATCAGCGCGCTCTCGGAGCGGAGAAAACCTTCCTTGTCGGCGTCCAAAATGGCGACCAGAGAAACTTCCGGAAGATCGAGCCCCTCGCGCAGCAGATTGATTCCCACCAGTACGTCGAATACACCGCGCCGCAAGTCACGCAGGATTTTTATGCGCTCGAGTGTTTCAATCTCGGAATGAAGATAGCGCACATTCACTCCTAATTCCGTATAGTACTCGGTAAGCTCTTCTGCCATGCGCTTGGTCAAGGTAGTAACCAGTGTGCGCTCTCCCTGTTCCGTTCGGCGGCGAATCTCCTCCAGCAGATCGTCAATTTGTCCGCGCACCGGCCGCACTTCGATCTCAGGATCCGTCAATCCCGTCGGTCGAATCACCTGCTCGACGACTTCTCCTTGCGTGAGAGTGAGTTCATAAGGGCCTGGAGTCGCAGACACGTAAATCAACTGAGAAACCCGCCGTTCAAATTCCTCAAAATTGAGCGGCCGATTGTCCAGTGCCGATGGCAGGCGAAAGCCGTACTCAACAAGACTCGACTTGCGCGAGCGGTCGCCCGCATACATCCCCCGCACCTGTGGAACCGTCACATGGCTTTCGTCGATGAAAACGAGGTGATCTTTGGGAAGATAATCCAGAAGTGTGGGGGGAGCTTCACCCGGCTGCCTGCCGGTGAGATGGCGGGAATAGTTTTCAATGCCGCGGCAGTAGCCGAGCTGATGGATCATCTCCAGGTCAAACATGGTGCGCTGATGGATCCGCTGCGCTTCCACCAACCGGCCCTGTTTTTCCAGCAGCGTTCGATATTCTTGCAGCTCGTCCTTGATGCTCTGGATGGCTGCCTGCCATCTCCAGGTGGGAATTACATAGTGAGATTTCGGATAGATGGGAATTCGTTCGTGTTGCTTGACGGTATTTCCGGTTAACGGGTCGATTTGGGAAATCTGATCGATCTCATTGCCGAACAATTCGATTCTGACTCCCAGTTCTTCATAAGTCGGGAAGACTTCGATGCAGTCTCCACGAACCCGAAAGGTGCCGCGCACGAAGTTCAAATCATTGCGTTCATACTGAATATCCACCAATCGGCGCAACAGATCGCGGCGGTCGATCTTGTGTCCTTTCTCAAGGAAAAGGAGCATGCCATAGTAGGCCTCGGGCGAGCCCAGACCATAGATGCACGATACGCTGGCGACGATGATGCAGTCGCGGCGCTCAAACAGGGAGCGAGTCGCGCTGTGGCGCAGCCGGTCGATCTCATCGTTGATGAGTACTTCTTTTTCGATGTAGGTATCCGTGGCCGGCATGTAGGCTTCCGGCTGGTAGTAGTCGTAATAGCTGACAAAGTATTCCACGGCGTTTTCGGGAAAGAACGTCTTGAACTCCTGGTACAACTGCGCCGCCAGAGTCTTGTTGTGCGCCAGCACGATGGCGGGCCGATTCACGGCTTCAATCACTTTGGCCATTGTGTAAGTCTTACCGGACCCGGTGACCCCTAGTAGAACTTGGTCGCGCTTTCCCTGATTCAGTCCTTCGGCCAATTGGCCTATCGCCTGCTCCTGGTCTCCGCGAGGAACAATGCCCTCGCGCATGTGAAATCGCCCGGACAATCGGGAGGCCCGGCCATACTGGATGTCGAAGTAGGACAATTCTTCTGAAGCCATAAACTTCTTATTATACTGTCTGTCCGTTGTTCGTTGTCAGTTGTCCGTAGCTAGCTATCAGCCTTCAGCTATCAGCTATCAGCACTGAGCTCAAAGCTGATAGCTGATGGCTGATAGCTGATAGCTACTGCTGACAACTGACAGCGGACCACTGACCGCGGACAAAAGGAGGAACTTTGAAACCGAGATTGCGATTTATCTTAGCGGTAATTTTGCTTTCAGCGTCCCCTCTCGCTCACTCTGCATCGGTTCATTACGAAATCTCATTGAAGAATAGAGATTCAAACCGATTGCGAATCAAGATGGAGGTACGCGGCATGGACGCGCGCGAGGTGAAGGTGGCCTTGCCCGCCTGGAACAGTCTCTACCAGGTGCGGGATTTTTCGCAGTTTTTGAGCGATCTGGATGCTGTCGGGCCGCGCGGCTCGCTGCCGGTGGAACTCATCGATAAGCAAACATGGCTCGTGCGCAGCCAGGGCGAGGAATTCACCGTTAGGTACACGGTATTGACCAATCGTCCCGGACCGTTTGGCGCACAGGTCAACGAAACCCATGCCTTTCTAAATCCCGCTCAGATTCTTCTCTATCTCCCCGATAACCGGTCGGCATCTCACACCGCCAGCATCACGGATCTACCCAAGAACTGGAAGATCGTTACCGCCTTGGGAAAAGACCCTCAGAATTTGGTTTCCGAGAGCTACGACAGGTTGATCGACACGCCTATCGAGATGGGAACCTTTGGCCTGCGGAGCTACCAGCAGGAGGGAGCCACGATTGAAGTTGCCATCGACGGGCAACTGGAGGAGGCTCAGTGGCAGCAGATATTGCGCACCATCGGGACGATCACGCGGCAGGAAGGCGCGATGATGCGCGGGTTTCCGTTCAAGCGCTACGTCTTCATTTACCATCTGACCGAGCGGGGCGGCGGCGGCATGGAGCACAGCGAATCGACGGCCATCGATCTGCGAGCCGCAGGCGTTCGTCAGGATGTCGCCAAAGCTCTTTCCGGAGTTACCGCCCACGAATTTTTTCATCTGTGGAATGTCAAACGCATCCGGCCCGTTGTCTTCGATGGCATTGATTTCTCCAAAGAGGTTCATACATATGCTCTCTGGTTCTGCGAAGGAGGAACCAGCTACTACGGTGCGATGACGTTGTCGCGCGCGGGTCTAACGAGTACGGCCCGGTTGTACGAAGATCTTGCCAGTCAGATTGAACAGCTTCAATCCCGGCCGGCACACCTGAAGCAAAGCGCCGCTCATTCCAGTTGGTTCGCCTGGTTTGAAAAATATCCTGCCTATCGGTCGCCTGAGATTTCCGTTTCTTATTACAACAAGGGATTGCTTTTGTTCTGGCTCCTGGATCTGGAAATCAGAAACGCGACTGGCAACCGTCGCAGCCTGGATGATGTATTGCGCTGGATGAACCATTGGTTTGGCGACCGAAACATCGGCTACGAGGAGCGGGACATCGAGCGCGCTGTCAGCTCCGTCAGTCAGAAATCTTTTGACGATTTCTTCCGGCGCTACGTCTTTGGCACCGACGAGCTGCCTTATGAAAGCGTTTTGGGGCATGCGGGACTTAAATTAGAAAAGACCGAAGCTGAAGTCACCGAGCCTGGTTTTTCGGTATCTCAGAATTTCGACGAGGCGCCGCAGATTGTGGAGGTTTCCCCGGCCAGCCCCGCCGAAAAAGCCGGCCTGCGGGCCGGCGACGTTTGGTTGCGCTTAAATGGCCAGCCAGTCTCCCGTTCACCCCTTTCCGACATCAGGAAATCGGCCCCGGCCAGCCCGGTCCGGATGGTCGTCAAGCGTGGTGAGCGCGAAGTCGACTTGCAGTTTGTCCCGGAGCGCAAGAAAACGGAGAAATATCGCGTGAGCGAAGATCCTGCGAGCAACGAAGCGCAGAAGACCTTACGAGCCTTGTGGCTGGCGGGGAAGACGGTGGGGGAATGAAACCATTGCGGATTGCGGATTTGTAGAAGATGTCCGTTGTCAGTAGTCCGTGGTCCGTTGTAATGAGCTTTCAGCGATCAGCCATCAGCCTTCAGCTTCGGGCGTAACAATCCTGGTTGCTGATAGCTGACCGCTGATAGCTGACAGCTACTGACGACGGACAACTGACAACAGACATCTTCAGAAATCCGCAATCCGAAATCCGCAATCCGCAATGCGAACAATCCGCAATCCGCGATCGCAACGTCTATCGCTTCACTTCCTTCAGCCGTTCCGACGCTTCGCCTTTCAGTTGAATCTTATTGATTTTTCCGGAGCCGGTGCGGGGGAACTCCGGGAGGTTAAAGATGCGGCGGGGAACTTTGTAGCGAGCCAGGCTGGCGATGCAGAAATCTTTTATTTCTTTTTCAGAAAACTGGCAGGAATCTTTCATGGTCACAAAGGCCACGGGGATTTCACCGCGCGCGTAATCGGGGGCGCCCACGACGGCAGCCTCTGAGATTGCCGGCATTGTGTGCAGCAACTCCTCGATCTCTCTTGGGTAAATATTGATTCCGGAGTAAATCAGCATCTCCTTCTTGCGATCTACCACATACAAGAACCCATCGTTGTCGAGATAGCCCATGTCGCCGGTAAGCAGCCACCCGTCGATGATAGTCTGCGCGGTTTCCTCCGGTCGCTTGTAGTAACCGAGCATCACCAGGTCTCCCTTGATGCAGATTTCGCCGACCTCTTCGTGCGGTAATGTTTCCATCTGTTCATTGGCGATGCGGATCTGGACGCCGCACAGCGGCCGCCCTACCGATCCCGGCTTGTTTGCGCCGGGGACATTCCAGGAAACCACCGGTGAAGCCTCGGTCAGACCATAGCCGCCATAAATCGGTTTCTGATAGGCGGTTTCGAAACGATTCTCGATTTCTCCCGGCAGCGGAGCTCCGCCGGAAACGTAAAGACGGACGGGGTTCTGGTCGGGCGGAGGAGCCGGCGCTGCAGCCAGCATGTTGTAAATAGAAGGAACCGCCACGAAGATTGTAGGCCGAAATTCCCGAAAAGCGCGCGCCATTTCCGCGCGGTCCATCTTGGATACGATGGCAACCGATGCGCCAATCGACAGCGGCGTCAGCATGCAGACCGTCTGCGAAGTGATGTGGAAAACTGGGAGCAACAGAAAGAAAGTGTCTTGTTCCAGAGCGGAAGTCGCGCGCGCGACCGCTGCCGCATTCGAGGTCAAATTCCGATGACTCAACATCACTCCCTTTGGGATCCCTGTGGTTCCCGAGGTGTAGATCAACACTGCCAGTGAATCTTCAGGAACATCCGCTGGCGCAGAATCGATGGGACTGTGTCGGGTAAGTTGTTCGCTCATGCTAGCGGTTTCGATCAATGCAGATTGGCTTGCTTCGTTCGAGGAGACAGGCTGAGGCGTGGTGCCCGTGGACGGCGAGTGAGCTCCATTAGCAACCGGCTCCACTAAAAGTGCCTGCCGGACGCTTAGTGTTCCGGTGGCCGCTGCCGCTTCAAACTTCGGCCAATACTGCCTCCGCGTTACTACTGTCGAAGCATGGCAGTCTCGAAGTATGTACTCGATTTCCTTGGGCGCAAGCAGCAGATTCACTGGCAGGATCGTTGCTCCCAGCCAAGCCAGGGCGTAGTAGCTGTAAATGAATTCCGGCGAGTTTTCAAAACAGATGGCGACAATATCTCCGGCGCCGATGTTCCACTCGCGAAAGACAGCGGCATAAAGGCGAACAGTCCCAACCAGGTCAGTGAAAGGAACGCGTTGGTTTTGGTAAAGCAAGGCGGTCTTTTCCGGGTGAATCTGGACGCTTGCCAACAAGCTATCTGCAATTCCCATGCCCCCTCCGCGACGTAACTCTCATAATCTGAAGTTGAAGAGAGTTTGTCAAGATTCGACCGAGCCGCGCGCAGTAGCAAGCGGACTCTCCTAGTATCACTTCTCCGCCATGCAGATATGTCGTGCTGACGCGAACCACGAATGGAATCCAGCACCAATATCACCAGACCTCACTCTACTCTGGTGATTAATCGAAACGTCGAGGGTCCGCTTGCTGACGCGCGCGGCTCAGTTGGGAGTGGACGTCCCGGACCTGCTGTACTGAATTTGACTCGCCTTAGCATCTCAGATTCCGCTACTATGAATAGTTTTTAGCGGGAGTAATGGAATCCAACTACATACGCAATTTTTCGATCATCGCGCACATCGACCACGGAAAATCGACCCTGGCGGACCGCATTCTCGAGATTACCGGCGCGCTTTCGTCGCGGGAAATGGCCGACCAGGTACTCGATGATATGGATCTGGAGCGCGAGCGCGGGATCACCATCAAAGCGCATGCCGTGCGCCTGAACTATCGCGCTGACGATGGGCAGCAGTACATCCTCAACCTGATTGATACGCCGGGTCATGTCGATTTTTCCTACGAAGTGTCGCGCAGTCTCTCGGCCTGCGAAGGAGCACTGCTGGTGGTAGATGCGTCGCAGGGCGTCGAGGCGCAGACACTGGCTAACACCTACCTGGCTCTTGAGCACAATTTGGAAATAGTTCCGGTATTGAACAAGATCGATCTGCCCAGCGCCGATCCGGAGCGCATCAAAGATCAAATCGAAAATATCATCGGATTGAGCCGCGATCAGTGCCTGCTGGCCTCGGCGAAGGCAGGCATAGGTATCCGAGAAGTCCTGGAAGCGGTGGTGCATCGGATACCGTCTCCTAAAGGAGAATATGATCAGCCCTTGAAAGCGTTGATATTCGATTCCTGGTTTGATTCTTACCGGGGAACGGTCGTTCTTGTTCGTATAATTGATGGCACCATCACGCCAAAGATGAAAATTCAATTGATGTCGAATCAAAAAGCTTATGAAGTCGAACAAGTAGGGGTGTTGACGCCCAAGTTCCAGCCGATCGACCGACTCTCGGTTGGAGAAGTTGGTTTCGTGATTGCCAACATCAAACAGGTCTCCGACACAAAGATCGGTGACACCATTACCGATGCTGCCCGTCCGACGGCTTCTCCATTTCCCGGATTTCAGGAAATCAAGCCAATGGTCTTCTCCGGTCTTTATCCGACCGACACGGCCCAGTACGAAAATCTTCGCGACGCGCTGGAGAAGCTGCGTCTCAATGACTCGTCATTTTTCTACGAGCCGGAAACCTCCGCGGCGCTCGGCTTTGGGTTTCGCTGCGGTTTTCTGGGGCTGCTTCATATGGAAATCATTCAGGCGCGGCTGGAGCGCGAATTCGATCTTTCTTTGATCACCACGGCTCCCGGCGTGCGCTACCGAGTCACGACTGCCGACGGGCAGGTCTTGGAGATCGACAGTCCCGCGAAGCTCCCGGATATCCAACGGATTGAAAAATTTGAGGAGCCAATCATCACCGCAATGATTTTGACGCCTGACGATTACGTTGGGGCGATACTGAAGTTGTGCGAAGACCGCCGCGGAGTACAAAAAGGATTCGAGTACGTCGCTACGGGAAGAGTTCTGTTGACTTATGAGCTTCCCCTGAACGAAATTGTTTTCGACTTTTACGATAAGCTAAAGAGCGTCTCGCGCGGGTACGCGTCGCTGGATTACCATCTTACCGGCTATCAGGAGTCGCAGTTGGTCAAGCTCGACATACTCGTCAACGGCGAACCTGTTGACGCGCTTTCATTAATCGTCCATCGTGATCACGCTTACCACAAGGGGCGAGGGCTGGTTGATAAAATGCGGGAACTTATACCGCGGCAGTTGTTTGAGGTTGCTATACAGGCGGCCATTGGCAGCAAGGTAATTGCACGCCAGACAGTCAAACCGCTCAAGAAGAATGTAATCGCCAAATGCTATGGCGGGGACATCACGCGGAAGCGCAAACTATTGGAAAAGCAGAAAGAGGGAAAGAAACGCATGAAGATGGTCGGCAGGGTGGAGATTCCACAAGAAGCTTTCCTGGCTGTGCTTAAAGTGGAGGATTGACGAATGACGAATGACTAAATGACTTTTGTTTGCGGCCTAGGGCCGCGCTGTGTGGAATTTTTCTGAGGTGAACAATGTTTGGAAATCAGAAAGGCGAGGGGCGCGTCGGATGCCTTCTTGTTTTGTTGCTTGCAGTCGTCTTCGGTTACGCCTCCTTCAAGATCATCCCGATCTACATCGACAAGATGAACTTCGACGAGCAATTGGCGCGTGAAGCCAGCAAGGCGGGTGCCGGTTTTTGGACCGACGAGAAGATAAAGCAGGACGTATTGCAGATCGCGCATTTCCGGGGATTTGAAATGGGAGAAGACGACATCACTGTCTCTCGAACCAGATCAGTCGGAGGGGAAGTGCGCATCGAGACGAAGTACAAGGTCACGGCGGATTTCCCCGGCTACATTCACGTCTTCAAGTTTGAGTCCAAATCGAGCAGTATCGTGGGTAGCTTCTAGCCCATGGCTCGAATCCTGGTGACCGGGGGGGCCGGGTACATCGGAAGCGTTGCGACCGCGAGACTGTTGGACGCGAAACACGACGTAACGGTGATCGATAATCTGAGCACCGGCCATCGTCTGGCTCTCCCTTCAGGCCTCCTGATGGAGGCGGATCTCTCCGACGAGCAGGCTCTGGAGAAGTTGTTTTCTGCCGAGAAGTTTGATGCAGTAATGCACTTTGCCTCGCATTGTTACGTTGAGGAGTCGGTCAAGAACCCACGCAAGTACTTTGAAGGCAACGTAGGGAACGGGTTGAAGTTGTTCGGTGCCATGTTGCGGCATGGGGTCCGCAACTTTATCCTCTCCAGTACTTGTGCTACCTACGGTACCCCTGATCAAATCCCCATTAAGGAAGACACTCCTCAGCAACCGATCAATCCTTATGGGGAGAGCAAACTTTTTCTGGAAAGAATCCTGACCGCTTACGACTCGGCGTTCGGGCTGCGATCGATTTTCCTGCGCTATTTCAATGCCTGCGGCGCGTCGCTGGATGGAAAGTTCGGAGAATCCCATGACCCGGAAACCCATTTGGTCCCGCGGGTATTGCGTGCCACCACTGGTAACTTTGAATTGACAGTGTATGGCGACGATTATGATACGCCCGATGGAAGCTGCATCCGGGACTACATCCACGTGGAGGATCTGGCGACGGCGCACCTTGCCGCTGTGGAGAGGTTACTGCAGGGAAAGGGCTCGGGAGCGTTCAATCTCGGTGCCGGAAAAGGGCTGAGTGTAAGAGAAATCATTGCGGCGGCGGAAAAAGTGACTGGCAGGAAGGTCTGCTACCGAATCGGACGGCGCAGAAATGGGGATCCACCTG
>DASYPF010000295.1:0-18184 GCA_036006905.1 Acidobacteriota bacterium | reverse complement strand
CGGACTGGAAGGCGCCGACGGTGGGAAAGTTCTTCGACACGGTATTGCCGCCGATATAGGCATTTCCTGCTGCGTCCACGCTGACGGCAATACCCTGGTCGTTGGCGCTTCCGCCGAAGCTGAACGAGTAGACCAGTTGCGGATCGATCACCAGAGGACGGGTAGAATCGTAACGATCCACCTTGAAGCCAACTCGATTGGTACCCTCCAAAACATACCGGCCCCGGACTTCGCATCGATGTCCGTTTATGTCCTGATAGATGTGCGGTTCGATCTGCCGGACTACGCCGGCAGCAGTTGGAATTCGGATGTTGCCGTCCTGGTCGAGAGACAGTTGGCGGCGCGCATCATTGGATGGGTGCTGCGCTTTCCGAGGTCCAGTTCCCGACGCGCCAGTGGACTCTTCGACTTGAAACTCCAGCCTGATCCTGTCGGGCGACGCGCCCGGTGATACCACGAAGTCGTATTCGAGACTCCTCCCGTTGCCGTAGTAAACGAGATCGATTCCGGGGTACACGCGGTGGTACTGAACCCTGGCGTATAGAGGAATATCCGTGATCCAGTCGTTGGGGCTGTCTCCCAAAACGTAATTGCTCTTTCCAGCAAGCGGATTCATGCCCGATAAGGCAGCATTGGTTTTTGCGCCGACCAGTCGCATGCGAATGACGCTGTCCGTTTCTGGAGTCTGGCTGAGGCCATTTGCAAACAGGTTCATCGCCCACAATTTTTCAGCAGGTTGCACAGCATGCGACTTTGATCCGCGGAGGCGCAGTACGGCTTCATCCGGCAGCAGGAAGAGGGCATGCGATGAGCCCCGCGAAATGAATTTCACCCTCGGATCCGCCTGTCCGCGGTTCTCTTCAAAAGACAGAGGGAGCCTGGCGTAAGCGTCGGCGAGTGCAGGCTTCAACTCTGCCGCGGATCCCAATAGCGGCTGAGCAAAACCGCTCTGATCGTTGACAGGTAGCCGTCTGATGGTATTGACACCGGCAAAAAACATGTCTCTCGGCTGAACCGCTGACGGCGCCTGTGAAAACACCCACTGAAGCCACAAGACGAGAACAAATAACAATGATGGGCCAACTCGCGACATGAACACGACTCCTTTTACAAAATTTCCCATATGCCTCGGCCACATTGAGCAATTGTCCGACGTGACATGCATCGCTTGATTCATACTGATTCCGATGTTACATCCCTATGGGCGCCGTCTCGGGTTCGCTCTGACGGTGGTGCTCACCTCGCTCGTCAGGGTGATAACATCAAGCCCTACGGACCTCTCGATTTCATAACGGAATTTCGCTCTGTTTGTCGCGGGACCGGGAGTTTGAGGAATAACGGTTATTCGGACGGACCGAGTTTCGCCCGGGCTAAGGACACTAAGCGGACACGACACGATGTTGTCTATATGATTTACACTGCACCCGACAAACACATCCACTATCACCATATTCAGAGGAATCTCGTCAGTGATCTCAGGCTTAAAAGGGGTTTCTGTCTCTGCCACCTTCACCGTAAGCGTGTAAGTCAATGTCTGACCCACGACCGCGTCGGTTGAAGATACTGATTTTATAAATTCTGTTTTCGAGGGCGGAGCAAGACTCGGGTGCGATATTATGAAAATGTTAGGCGTGTCTCGAATCAGCGCGCTGATCGTTTCAAATCGAAGATAATCGTCTTCGCTGCCCTTGGATCGAGTGACCTTGAGAAAATCCTTCGAAGTAGTAAAACCTGCCGCGTACAGTTCGCCGGGCTTGCCGAGCGCCGCCGCCGTGGCGGCGTCGAAACCGGTTCCCCCAAGATAAGTGGAAAAGCGGAGTGCTGTCCCCGAGTCGTTCAATACTGAGATAAACGCGTCACTGCCCCCCAGGGCGCCGGCGTAGATAGTCGCGGGATTCTTCGGATCAACCGCGAGAGCCTGGACCGTGGTGCGAAAGATTCCGGTATTAGTCCAATTGACCCCGCTGTCGCTGCTCTTGTAAACGCCATAGCCCGACCCGGAGGCCGCACCGGTACCGACGTATAGATTGGCCGCACCGGTCGGATCTGCGGCGATTGACACGACGTCAAACTGGGTGCGTATCAATGGACTCCAATTCGCGCCTCCGTCTGTTGACTTAAAGACGCCTCCAACTACTGAAATGGAGCTATTCTCCGTCACCACAAACATAGTCGAGGAATTCTGCGCGCTGAACGCGATGCCTAAAACGGCCTGGTCGGGCAGCCCGGTTTTGCTGGACGTCCAAGTAGCGCCGCCATCGGTCGATCTAAAGAAGCCACGATTTGGAAAGCGGACGCCGGCAAAGATGGTGTTGCCTGCAGTCGGGTGTGCGCCGATCACGTTAATCCAGGCGGTGTTCGGGAGTCCAGTGTTGGCGGCGTTCCAACTGTTACCGCCATTAGTGGATTTGAAAATGCCGCCGCTCAACGTGCCGGCGTATATGTTTGCCGGGGATTTCGGATCTATCGCGATGCTGTGGACGGAAGCGCTCAATCCTGTTCCCGGCTCCGCCCAGGAAATACCTCCATCGGTGGTTTTCGAGACGCCTCCAAAGAACCCCGCATACAGGACCGCCGGGTTCGTTGGGTCCAGTTGGAGCGCGTTAACCCGCCGTGTGAAAGCAGTGGCAGTCCAGGTAGCTGCGGCATTGGAACTCTTAAATACGCCGGCGGGTGTTCCTGCGAAAATAGTTGTGGTGTTGCCTGGATCAACCTGAACTGAATTGACAGTACCACTGAGCAGACCGGAATTGCTCACGCTCCATGTGAGTCCCCCGTCGGTGCTCTTGAAGAAGCCGCCCCCACCGGTTTCCTGCGTTGCACTGGCGAGAGGAAAATTGGGTGAATCAGTCTCACCCGTTACATAAACTGCGCCTGTTGAATCAGCGGCAATGCCTCGTCCAGTCTCGTCGCCGCCGCCGCCGAGGAAAGTCGAGTACAGTTTGCTGCCTGCAGAATCAAGCTTAACGAGGAAAGCGTCACTGTTTCCTCCGGAGAAAGTGCGCTGCACCGCGTTCAGCACAGGAAAGTCATCCGAACCTGTCACACCTGTCACGTAAGCGTTTCCGGCCGCATCAATGGCGATGCCGTAACCGATGTCACCACCGCTTCCACCTAGATAGGTGGAGTACACGAGCGCCGAACCGGTTGGATTGAGTTTCGTGACGAAAGCTTCGAAATTGGAAAATTGTGCACACCCGGTGCAGGTTCCCTGCATGGCGTTGCGTGTCGGGAAATTGGGGGAGTTAGTGGCGCCGGTGACATAGGCGTTACCCGCGGCGTCGACAGCAATCGCGCCCGCTGTGTCGGAACTTGAGATATAGTCTTCCACCCGGTTGCCGCCGAGAAATGTGGAATATGCCAGCGTACCGCCGGCGTTCACTTTGGTAACAAATGCATCCGGACAAGGACGATTTGTAAAGCAGGTTACTCCTCCGATTCCTCCTCCGAGCGTCGTCTGAAACGCTCCGCCAGTGATCGGAAAGTCCGCCGACTGAGTATAACCGGTTATGTACGCATTGCCCGTGGGATCAACCGCAATCCCAGAGGGTATCTCCTGATCAGTTCCGCCGATGTAGCTGGAATAAACGAGAGCGGAGCCGCTTGGATTGAGCTTAGCGATAAATCCCTCGAGAAAACCGCCTCGGCTTGCCGGTTGAAACGCATTTGCCGTCGGAAAGTCAGTCGACTGCGTCGAGCCGGTGAGATAGGCGTTGCCGGCAGAATCGACCCCGATTCCGTTGGCCTGATCCGTGCTTCTGCCGCCCAGGTAGGTGGAATAAACAAGCGCATTCCCCGCGGCATTCAACTTCGCAACAAACGCATCCGTTGCACCGCCATATCTTTGCTGTACCGGGCCGAGTGTCGGAAAATCGGTTGATGTGGTCGATCCGGTGAGGTAAGCATTTCCGCTCGCGTCCACTGCGATTCCACGAACGACGTCAGCCCCGTTCCCACTGATGACGGTCGAATAGTTCAAGCTGGGATCAACTGTCAGAGAATGGTTGTGATCATACGATCCCACATCGAAGCCGACCCGGTTTCCTCCCTTGAGTGCATAGCGGCAGGCCACTGTAACGCGGCGTTCGCCGATTTGCTGGTACACCGCCGGCAGATCTTTCACTACTTCTCCACAGGCGGTAGCGATTATCAGATTGCCGTTGGAATCGAGGTGAAGATCATCGGCTCCATCAAACTGAAGAGTTACAACCTCGATGTCGGCGCCGGGCGCAACTATGAGGTCATACTCCAACTGACGCTGCCTTCCGTAGTAGACGAGATCAATTCCGGGATACAGATTTCGACGAACCACCTTCTTGTACGTCGAGATTCCGGTCCGCCATTTGCTCCGATCCGATCCCACTAAATAATTTGCTTTACCAGCGAGTTCTTCTTCACCTGTGATGCTTCCGCTCCGGTTTGCATTCAGAAACGACATCGACAACGACTCGGTGTGCGATGGAAATGGTGAGCCGGCAAAGTCGTGAGTTGTCTCCAGTGCGCGATCCGACTCTTTTTCATCATCGCGCGCTGCGCATTGGCGGCCGCGAGAAGTAAATCGCAAACTCAAACCGGCATCTCTCAATAACATCGCCGAGGAAGCTCCATGCGAGACGAACCGCACGTCGGGAGCGGCTTGCCCTTCGTTGCGTTCAAATTGAAGGGGTAGATCCGCAAACCCTCGTCGCAGCCTTGAGATTTTCGCGGGCGACCGCTGAGTTGATTTGCTTTGCAGTTGGTTGCTCACAATGTCAACAGCACCTTGCGAATTCGAAACGTGGTCGCGCAAACCGTTGAATTGACGAGCTATATTTTCGGGGGGAGCCGAACTTGCTTGAGTCCCGTGTTGCTCCACACTGATCGATCGTGATGCCGACCAAAAGAGGAGACTCACGCCGAGGGCGAGCGCATAACGCACTACTTGCCTCCGAAGGTCTGAGGCTTTGGAGTTAAAATCCAGTCTGAGAATTGAACGAAAAGTCATAAGAACATCCTTAATAAATAGGGCAAGACGTCCGGCCCCGATACGATTATTCAGCGTTAGGACCTGGCGGACGCCGATGGGTGTGCTGTTATCAGGCTCGAAACGGCGTTGAAACTTGAGAGCCATAACTCATTTTCCTGTATTTCTTGAAGCCAAATACGAAATGAACCGCCGGCAGCGCTCGAAAAGCTCGTCCACGGTTGCCAACAACGGAAAGCGCTTATGTCGAGCAGAGGCCGACTGCTGGTGCGAGCATTTATTTTCGACCGGAGTGGGGGCGATCGTCTGCGGGTACGACTGCTCCCGTGTGTCAGTGGCAAACGGAACTGTTTCGCTGATGAAGACCGTTCGCCGAGTTTCGTTGACAACAATGGTTTTCCGACTGATGTACTTCACCAGCACCTCTCGCCGAGAATTGCCCCCCGGTACCGCGATCCGTCAGGTCGCGGCGCGCCTGCGGTCGCCCTCAGCCGCTCTGCCGCTGGAGCTTCCACATTTTTGGGAGAGACGGCCTGAGGGCCGTCTCTCGTCGCTGCTTTGCAGCGCTCTGTCCGCGAAGCGGACCAATAGCAGTAGCCGGGGGTCGCGTGCGCTGCGCGCGCCACCGCCGGTTAGCGATGCCCCCACTCGAAACGGACCGCGCAAGCGGTCCCATTTTTCTCCTCATTTTTTCTTCGCAAATTCCTCAGCAGCCCCTCCATTAAGGTCAATGGGACTGAAGAGCACCTGCATTTCCTAACCTCACAACACAAAAACATCGCCTGGGATTGAGGCACCGATGTCTGCCGAACCTAATGGGACCGCTTACGCCGTCCGGCCGATTTTGCGGGTCGCCGACCGGGGGTGCCTGCGCTTCGTGCGTCGGCACCCCCGGCTACTGCTAATTCGTCCGCCTGCGGCGGACAAAGCCTTGCTATGCAGCGCGACTACAGCCTGAGAAAATGTCCAAACTCCCAGTGAGACGGCCCTCAGGCCGTCTCTCCGCTCCGGCCAACCCGCAGCTTCGATCACTCCACATTCTCTTCTCTCCTCAATTGCTCCTTAGTTAACACTGTCAAGGGAACATCGTTGAAACCATCGGGGCTGAACCGGACCACAGTTACCACGAGCGCTTCAGTAGGAAGCGGCGAGAGGGCGACGATTCTCAAAATGCCTTCGAAGTTGTCCGGCAGATTTGCAAACAGCTCACTTAAAGTTTCGCTGACTTGTTGTCCCGGTTCGAGGATTCTTGCCATCCTGAGGGACCTGATAGATCTGCCGCTGGAATCCGCAAGCATAAAGACCGCGATCACCCTCTGGTTGGACACGTTCACCGCGGCAACCCCTACATTAATTCCTAGCGAGCGGTCGCGGGCTACTGGCGCTCGGAAAGCAGCAGCAGGAGCGGTTGAGGGTCCAACGGACAGCGGTGGGAGATCTGGAAGCGAGTAGGTAGCGAATGCGACCACCGGATCTGACGATGAAACTCGAGCGTATGCTGCTGTGGCATTCCCCTGGCTGCGGGTGCGTATGGTGATTGTTCCGGAGGGCGGCAGCACGAAAGTTTGTGCCGCATTGTCCACAACCCCTTCCAAGGGGCGGCCATCAGCACTGAAAAAAGACACAGTGACGCTGACCGATTTTGTGCGTGATGGATTGGCTAAAAAGATTGTCGTTGAAAACCCACCGCCACCCCCCGCTTGCGCGAAATAAAAGAAGCCGCTGGCCGTGGTCAGTGACGGTACGGCCAGGCTATGGCTGCCGCCTGCGGCAATGGACACGATCCCACTGCCCGATCCGAGATTGCTGACTTGGACAGGAACTAGTTTGGTCTCCAGAGTGCCGTCGCCAAGTTGGCCGTTGGCGTTGGAGCCCCAAGCCAGGACCGTGCCATCGCCCCGCAGAGCCAGGCTATGAGCCCCACCTGAAGCGATCGCCACAACTCCACTGCCGGGTCCAAGACCTGTGACTTGAACTGGAGTTGTCCTTAAGGTGGTAGTGCCGTCACCGAGCTGGCCGGTGGCGTTGTTGCCCCAAGCCAGTACCGTGCCGTCGGATTTCAGTGCGAGAGTGTGTAAACCGCCTGCTGAATTGCCTGCCGCAATTGCCACGACGCCGCTGCCGGCCCCGAGGCCACTAACCTGAACTGAGGTGTTCCTCTGAATTATCGTCCCGTCACCAAGTTGCCCATTGGCGTTATTGCCCCAACTGAGCACCGTGCCATCCGACTTCAGCGCCACGCTGTGACTGGATCCTGCCGCCACGGCGACAACGCCGCTGCCGGCTCCAATACCGCCGACCTGAACTGGAATAGTTCTTTGTGTTGTGGTCCCGTCACCCAGTTGACCGTTGGCGTTATTGCCCCAAGCCAGGACCGTACCATCCGATTTCACCGCCAACGTGAAGCCATTACCTGCGGCGATGGCGATGACTCCACTGCCCGGACCAAGACCAGTGGCCTGAACGGGCGTGGAGCGATTCGTGGTAGTGCCGTCACCCAGTTGGCCGGTCGCGTTACCACCCCAACAAAGCACCGTGCCATCGGATTTGAGAGCGACACCATAGGTGGTCCCTACAGCAATGGCGACGGCCCCAGACAGAATGCCTGATGGCGAGGAAGGATCGAGCACCGGAAGCGGCGCGATCCTGCCATTGGTCGTGCCGTCACCGAGTTGCGCGTTACCGTTGGCGCCCCAAGCGAGCACACTGCCATCAACGCGCAACGCCAAACTAAATTGCAAGCCTCCACCGGTGGCGACTATGCCACCTATGCCGGCGATCGGAACCGGCTCCAGTTTTGCATCGATATTACCGTCGCCGAGTTGGCCGTTCGCGTTGTTGCCCCATGCCAGGACAGCGCCATCCGATTTGAGCGCCAAGCTGTGAAAACTCGCTGAAGAAGTAGCGACGGCCACCACTCCACGAAGCACCCCTGGTGGTGACGAGGGATCAATGACTTCAAGTGGCGTGCTGCTGATGGAGGTTGTGCCATCACCGAGCTGGCCGTTGGCGTTGTTCCCCCAAGACAGGGCAGTGGTAGACTTCAACGCCAAGTTGTGCGCTTCGCCTGCCGCAATAGCAATAACTCCACTGCCGGGTCCAAGACCGCTGACTTGAACCGGCGTGGTCCTCTGAATTGTGGTGCCGTCGCCGATTTGGGCGTTCGGGTTGCGGCCCCATGCCAGCACGGTTCCATTTGATTTGAGGGCCAGAGTGTGGCCGTTGCCTGCAGAAACAGCGATGACTCCACTGCCGGATCCGAGGCCGCTGACTTGAACCGGGGTGTTCCGTTGGGTGGTCGTGCCGTCGCCAAGTTGCCCGTTGGGGTTGCGCCCCCAAGCCAAAACCGTACCATCGGATTTCGCCGCCAAGCTGTAACCGCCGCCGCCAGTAATGGAAATTACTTCAGCGCCGGGCCCAAGGCCATTCACTTGCACTGGGGTTGTTCTCTGGGTTGTAGTGCCGTCGCCAAGTTGACCATTCGCGTTAGTGCCGAATGCCACGACACTGCCATCGCGCTTGAGAGCCAAAGTGTGAGCATCGCCTGCTGCGATGGCGATGACCCCGCTGGCGGGCCCGAGGCCGCTGACCTGAACGGGTATGGTCCTCTGGATCGTTGTGCCGTCGCCGAGCTGGCCGTTGGCGTTATTCCCCCAACCCAGAACAGTGCCGTCGGATTTCAACGCCACGCTGTGGGTGTTGCCGGTGGCGATCGCTACGACTCCGCTGCCGGGCCCAAGACCACTAACCTGAAGTGCGGTGATCTTTGGTGTCGTAGTACCGTCACCGAGTTGACCGCTGGCGTTGTTGCCCCAAGCCAGCACGGCGCCGTTGGCTCTTAAGGCCAGGCTATGACTGCCGCCTGCGGCAATCGCGACAACTCCACTGCCAGGGCCGCCCACAAGATGTGGAAAAAAATTCGTTTTGGGGTTGAGGTAACCCAATTGGCCGGCCGAGTTGCTACCCCAGCCAAGAGGAGTCACGGGTGTACCGGCGGCTGCCGCGCTCACCAAACAGGGGGCAAACAGCGCCAACATCACCAGCGCAGCCAGGGCACGTCGAGATAGCGGGTTGCTCAATGGGTTCATTTTCATTTCTCCAGTTCCTGTGTGTCGCATTGCTGCGCGCCGTGGTACAGCAGGATGACCTGCGTCGCATCCACGTCGAGTGGTGGCAATCACGGGCGTTTTTGCAGGTTTCCCGCTGACTTACCGTGCGTGCGGCCGCTTGCTTGTGAATCCTGCCACGTGATATAAGAAACCATCGCTGAAAGTCCTCAGAAAACCTCTCAGGATTTCTAAGGAATTCTGATTTCTTTCCTTAAACTATGGTTTTGCTGCGTTCCTTCGAATTTGATCCATTTCATATCGACCTGACCAAAAGGGTACTTCTCAAGGAAGGCCACCCGGTTCCACTCCTCCCTAAGACTTTTGACCTGCTGGAAGCTCTGGTTCAACAC
This sequence comes from Acidobacteriota bacterium, assembly GCA_036006905.1. Lineage (GTDB taxonomy): Bacteria > Acidobacteriota > UBA6911 > JACQSX01 > JACQSX01 > DASXTB01. The sequence goes on along the minus strand of DASYPF010000295.1, from coordinate 8,762 downwards.
AGCGGCCAACTGATGTGCAAGAACGACTTAATGCAGATGGTTTGGCCGGACACTTTCGTTGAAGAAGGAAACCTGACGCACAACATTTCGCTCTTGCGAAAGGCTTTGGGCGAACGGCCGGGTGATCATCGTTACGTCGTCACTGTACCGGGACGTGGATATCGGTTCGTCGCCGAGGTTCGACCGGTACAACAGGATCAGAATGAGAATTCACGCTCCTTGGGAGGCCGTACGGAAGTCCATGTGATCGAACGGCTTTCGCGCTCGCAGATTATTGTCGAAGAGCACTGTCAACACGGCGATGTCCAAGAGTGGAGCCCGACCGAAAACGGGCCCGGCGGCAGACATCCGGAGCCGGTCCTTGCGGCAACCGCGGTCGAACAACCTTTTTCCATATCCGCTCCCCCTCCGGTCAAACAAAGAATGCGCCCGACGGTAATCGTGGCGCTGGCCTCTTTGTGCGTCGCTTCAGCAGCTTATTTTGCGCTCTGGAAGCAGAAAAGCGTGTCGACTGGCCCGCTCGATCCTTCGCGAACACTCGCGATTTTGCCGCTGCGCAATCTCAAACCGGATTCTGAAACAGACTTCCTCGGCTTCTCGCTGGCCGACTCAATCGCAACACAGTTGAGCCGCGTTGCGGGCGTGGTTGTCCGTCCCTCATCCTATATGGATAAGTTTCGTGATCGGATAGTCGACCCCAGGGATGCGGCCCGTGACTTGAGTGTCGACACCGTTATGACCGGGAGCTATCTGAAAGATGGGGACAATTTGCGTGTTACCGTCCAGCTCATCGACGTGCGGGGCGGCCGAACGCTGTGGCAGAACACTATCGATGCCAAATATGAAAACCTTTTCTCGATTCAGGATCGCATCGCCGGCAGTGTGGCGGCCAATCTGAGCCTCGATGGTCGCTCAAATGCGACACCACAGAAGGCGGGCACTCAAAGCCCGGAAGCCTACGAGGCTTATCTTAAAGGACGTTACTTCTGGAACCGGCGAATGTCTCCAGGGTTCCAAAAGTCAATCGAATACTTTCAGCAGGCGATCAACCGTGATCCCAACTACGCGCATGCTTATGCGGGACTTGCCGATTCTTATCTTCTCAGCGGTGAGTTTGACAAAGCCCGATCTGCGGCTCTACAGGCTCTTCGACTTGATGAAGCGCTGGCGGAAGCACACACTTCGGTCGCCAATCTGAGCTTGTTTCATGACTGGAACTGGCCCGAAGCACGCAGGCAATTTGAGCGCGCCATCCTGCTCGATCCCAACTACGCGACCGCTCATCACTGGTACGCGTACTATCGCGCCGCAATGGGTGATTTGACCGGAGCAATTTCGGAGATCAGCCGCGCCCGGCAGCTCGATCCGCTTTCACTTATTATCAACACCGACCTGGGACAATTGATGTTCTTTGAGCGCCGATACGGTGACGCGGCCGCGCAGTTAAAGCGAACACTGGAGATGGATCCGTCTTTCGTGATGGCTCATTGGCGGCTGGGAGAAGTTTACGAGCAGATGGGAAGGTATCAGGAAGCCGATGCGGAGTTTCGTTACGGGCACAATCGAGCGGATGTTATTTATCTCAGCATATTGTCAGGTCGTCACCGAGGAGCAATCAAGAACCTGGGAGACCTTTCTGCGCGCCATCCGTACTACGTGGCTTTGATATATGCCGCGTTGGGCGATAAGGATCGAGCATTCCGATATTTGTATGAGGCCCACCGGATGCACGAGGCACCGATGGTGCTCCTCAAAGCCGAACCCAAGCTGGATAGCTTGCGGTCGGACGCGCGATATAGGGATCTACTGATTAAGATGAAACTCCCGTATTGAGATCAAATTTCATCCGCTCTACGTAAATCCGCCCCGCGCGGATCTTTGGCGAGGCTGGAATCCCGGCTCCGCTGACCTGGCGCGCCTGCGCGGCGAGTTTCTACAATTTCCCAGTCCTCGAAGGCAGACCAGCCCAGCCGCTTTTTGGCTGGGCAAGAAGAATAGAGCCCAGGGCAGAGCTTGCGAAGCCCTGGGATAGCAGATCATCTCCGCTCAAACCAGCCCGGCCCGTTTTTTGGGGCGGGCGACAGAAATTTTTTCGCAAATTTGCCACCAGCGCGGTTATGTGCTTTGTATGTCGCATAGTTACACCAATCTGCTGTACCACATTGTTTTTGCAACCAAAGGACGAAGGCCATTAATGCCCCGCCAGTACTGGGAGCGCATCCATCAGTATTTAGGCGGACTGGCACGGGGTCTTGGCGGGCATCGCTCTGGGCTAGGCTATTGAAGGCAATGCGCCAGGACGAGCATTAGAATTATGCAATTCTGCCGCCCGCCCCAAAAAACGGGCCGGGCTGATGGCGTGGGAAAATGGCTGGAAGCCCCAGGGCTCCGCAAGCTCCGCCCTGGGCTTTATTCTTCCGCCCAGCCAAAAAGCGGCCGGGCTGGTCCGCTTTCGAGGGTTGACAGCTATATCTTTTAGTGATATATCTATGACCGATATAATCCCGGGATTTGGACCATGCCAGGAAAAATTAGGGACTTGCCAGAGCGTACCCGCGAATTGATCCCGCTTAGCCCGGCTGTGTTCTTCGTCCTGTTTGCGCTGGTGGACGGGGACAAGCATGGATATGCCATCATGAAGGAAGTCGCCATTCTCTCGGATCGAAAGGTGCGCATGGGTCCAGCCACGCTCTATACGACGATTCAGCGTCTTTTGGACCTGCGCTTGATCGAAGAAACGTCGAGAAAAACACAGGCGGATGCGCGCCGACGTTATTACCGGCTGACTGGTACTGGAAAAAAGCTCTTTGAGATCGAGATTGAGCGTTTGGACTCGGTGATCCATCTTGCTCAAAAAAGAAGGTTGGCACTTCGGAATGCCCAATAGCACGATGACGGATATCGTTCGAACCAGTTCTCGAGTCTACAGTTTCTTGCTGCACTTCTATCCGCCCCGGCTGCGATGCCGCTTCGGAGCGGAGATGGCTGATGTATTTGAAGAGCAACTCCGAGATGCGTTCCGGGAGCGCGGGACTCGCGGCGCGCTGAGCATCTGGTACTGTGCGACGGAGGAAATTATTCTTATTGCTTTGCCGGCACGGCTGGAGTCTCTCGTCGTGCCGGCAGTGTCGCTGCTTCTCTCGCTGTTGCTGATAGCATTTTTCTTCTCGGCTGTCGCGCCGACGTGTCACGGTCTGAAGTAACGGTTGTTCGAAGATTTCGCGAATGGAATCAGGATGATGTCAGAACAGAAAGGAGAGTTCGATGCGAGCCTTCGCTTACCTAATTGCTCTGCTCAGTGTTCTCGGCCTGCAGGTCTCTGACTCACTGCCCACGCTTGACCAGGTGATTGAGCAGCACATCCGAGCGCTCGGCGGCCGGACGGCCCTGGCGAGATACGGCATGCTGGTGCTCAGCGGTGACTGCGAGTCAACCGCTCCGGGCGAGAGCGGCCCGGTCGAGATTTCGATCCAGACCCCAAAGGTCTACTTCGACCTGAAGTCCACGGACAAAGAGCTGCAGATGGGCTTCAACGGTGATGTCGTTTGGCGTCACGCGCAGGAGGGTTTACAGAAAGGTGCCGGACGTGAGTTTGCCGATCGAGTAATTGTTTTTGATGTTGCGCGCGTGCTGTGGTGGAAGGAGTGGTATCTGCAAATGGCGCTCAAGGGGATGGAAAAGGTCGGCGACAGCGAGGCATATGTACTGGAGACCCGTCCAGGCTCTCCGAGTACGGAGCGCGTGTTCGTTGATCGCCGTTCCGGTCTGCGTGTTCGTGACGTGACACCGGCGGCTGTCTTTACCTTTTCAAATTATCGTTCGGTCGACGGAGTTCAAGTGCCCTTTACTATCAAGCAGAAGACTGGGGCAGATATAACTTACACCTACAAAATCCGCGAGGCCAAGTGGGTAACCACGGATTTGTCGCGATTCGAGCCACGGTAGGAGGGAGGCCAGCGCCAGCAACCCGCCCAGAGGCGTCATCATCATGACTTGAGCGCGAGACGCATGGCTTCTGCCAGGTGGATCGCCTGGCGTCCGGTTGCCTGCCGGATTTGCTCCTGACAACTGAATCCGTCGGCCACAATCGACGTCTCGCTCGACGCCTGTCGCACGGCCGGCAGCAGCACCCGCTCCCCCACCGCCTGCGACACGGCGACTCTTTCCGCAAGAAAGCCGAACGGCCCGGCCATGCCGCAGCAGCCGGAATCGAAAGATACGCGAATGCCTCTCACTATTGGGCTACGTTGATGTGGGGCTTCCCGCTCCGGACAGCCGGATTGATCGAAATCCGTTCTTGCCAGTTCATGGCTCGAATTTTACCACCCGTCCCAGCGAGCTCACAACGGGCTGCTAGTACTGAGGGACAGCGCGCTCTAACGCCCGCGCTTCTGCTGCCCTGCGGATCTGTGATAGCGTTCACCTGACGACCGCGGTGGCGTGTCGGCTGCATGCCGTTAGGCATTCGTAGGTTCGGGCACCTGAAGATCGCGACAAATCTTGCGCGCCAGAAAGCCATCGATTTCACGATGACGCGGAACCGTTGACGTTTTTCGAGCCGACCGATTCACATAGACGGTGTGATTGCTGCCTTCACGAAGAAACTCGCAACCGTGCCGCTCTAAAGGGCGGATCAGGTCGCGTCACTTCAATTTGACATTATCGGAAGCGGTTCTCGGATGACTTGACGGCCTCGAAGTGATTCTTCCGCTAGTATGCGGTTAGCCTCAAGCACTAGCTCGACGGCCTCTTGAAGATTCGATCTCGCCTCCTCAAGCGTCGCACCTTGCGTGTTGGCGCCAGGCAACTCTTCAACGAATCCGATATAGCCCTCTGGCACTTTCTCAAAAACCGCTGTCAATTTCATGTGCATGGCGAATCCGGTGACCCCATTCTACCACTGTCTGAAGCGCACAGACATATGCCTAACGGCTGGCATCAGCGGCGGCGCGTACGCACCGGCCGCTGGTGGACCGCCTCGAACTATCATAGCCGCAAATGAACGCGGATGAACGCAAATGCCTTTAGAAATTAGTACACGGATAACGCAGAGGACACAGATCGAGCCCCGATACCCCTCGCGATTACCCGGGCAACGCTGAGTCTAATTGGTCCCTGGCTAAGGCGGCAGGCCTACGCGCCTGATCAAGTCTGCGAAACGCGGGTCCGAGTGCAGGCGGTCAAACATGGGTTCCGCTTTGAGATAAACCAAAAAGCAATAGCGCTCCTGGTAGGCGTTTTCCAGCCATTCAAAAGCTTCCTCCCTTTGCCCCAGGGCGAGATGGATCGCTGCCAGGTAATAGGAAGGGACATAGGTTCGTTTTGACTGTTCCTTCATCTCATCGAGTATCGCGAACGCCTCGCTCCTCTTGCCTGCCAAGGCATAAGCGTGTCCCAGCCCTGCCATCGGATGGGGGTTATCTTTATGGATTCTCGCTTTTTGAAATTCGGCAATGGCTTCCTCGAACATCCCGGTTTGTTGATAAGCCATTCCCAGGGACCAGAGCGCCCAGAGAAAGTCCTTGTCCATCTCCAGGGTTTTCCGGCACACCTCTATCGCCCGGTCGTACTGGCGCGCAAAGTAGTATGTCCAGCCCAAGGTAGCGTTTATGCTGAGCGAAAGCGGGTCAAGCTCTTGAGCTCGTTTCATCTCTACGATTGCTTCCTCTAGGCGGCCCCTGGGAGGCAATGACAGGGCATACCATTGGTGAGCTGTCGCATAATTGGGATTCAGCTCAATAGCCCGCTTGTATTCCCTCTCGGCAGCCAGCCAGTCCCAATCGTAATAAAGACCGGCAAATATTAGGGAGGTGTGAGCTTCGGCGAGCGTAGCGTCAAGATCCAATGCCCTTGTGGCTGCCGCCTTCGCTCTTGGAAAAGCTTCCCTGGTGGCGACATAATTGTAGACTCCAAGCAGATTGTGGGCGTCGGCCAATCCGGCGTAAGCCAGAGCGTAGCTAGGATCTTTTTCGATCGCCTGCTGGAAATGCTCGATGCTTTTTTTGAATCCTTCCGCTGTTCGCTTGTTCCAGTAGTAGCGGCCTTTGAGATATGCTTGATAGGCTTCGGTGTTCTCGGTATGGCGTTTGGACAACCGTTTTTTCTCTTCACCAGTCAACCGAAGCCGCAGGTTTTCAGAGATTTCCTTCGCAATCTCCTCCTGCATCGCAAGAATGTCTGAAAGCTTCCTGTTGTAGTGCTCACCCCAGAGCTGCGAGCCATCAGCTACATCAACCAGCTCGGCGCCTATGATCAACTGTTTGCCTAGCTGCAGAACTCGTCCGGTTAGCACCGCATCGACTGCCAGGCCACGGCCGACGGTTTGAGGATCGACTTCTCGGCCCTTGTATCGGAAAACGGTACTGCGCGCCATGACTCTCAATTTGGGGAGCTGAGACAGATTGTTGATAATGTTTTCGGTGATGCCGTCACTGAGATAATCCAAATTTGGGTCGGAGCTTGCATTCGTGAGAGGCAAGACAGCCAGCGACACTTTCGCCTTGCTGCCGCGGCGGACGGCGCTGCGTTGTTGAGTTGGCAATTTCCCGGCCAGCGCTGTTTCTGACTGGATGTCGCGCTCAAGGTTTTTCAGGTCTGCCAACAGTTCGCGCGTCGACTGGTAACGCCGCCCGCGCTGCTTCTCCAAACATTTGCGAATAATTCGGTCAAACTCTGCGGGGAGTTTGTAGTTAAAGCGGGCAATCGCCTCCGGTTCGCCGTGAACAATCTTGTCGATAATCTCGCCGGCCGTTGTACCGGAAAAAGGTCGATGGCCGGTGGCCATCTCGTAAAGCAGCACGCCGAGCGAGAAGATGTCTGACCGGTGATCCACGTCCTGGCCCAGCGCCTGCTCCGGGCTCATGTAGTGTACGGTGCCGATGATTAGGCCCGGCTCTGTTTTGGCTACCGTAGCGGCATCGCTGGCGACAGCGTACAGGTCGGGTTTTGTGACCTTGGCTAATCCGAAGTCGAGCACCTTGACCTGGCCTCGCGGCGTAAGCATGATGTTGGCCGGTTTGATGTCGCGGTGCGTGATGTTTTTGCTGTGCGCCTCATCGAGCGCGTCGGCGATTTGAAGGGCAATGTCGACAATCTCGCCCGGCTGCAGAGAGCGTCCCCCAGTCTTCAAGTTCAGCGCCTGACCCTCGACATACTCCATGGCAATGAAAGTGACGCCCTCGGCTTCTCCGATTTCGTAAATGTGCGCCACATTGTGGTGCTTGAGGGCGGATGCGGCTTTGGCTTCCTGGATGAAGCGCCGCATTCGCTCCGGATCGTCAGCGGCAGCGGCAGGCAGAATCTTCAAAGCGACAGTCCGATCCAGCCGGGAGTCTTCGGCCAGATACACTTCTCCCATCCCGCCAGCGCCAATGCGCGAGACAACCCTGTAAGGACCGAGTCGAGTGCCGGCAGGAAGGACCATGGAGGAAGGCATTATACGCTAGGAGTATTTCCGAAAGTGGCGGGGACATCCCGGGGGAGACCCTGCGCGAGGATTTTCTGAAGCCTCTCGGCTTGAGCGTAAACCGACTCGCGCTGGAATTGCATGTGCCGGGTCAGAGCCCGGAGCGTCAGCGACGGGTCCTGCCAGGCTAAGTCAGTGATCCAAACCTCCCTCTGGCAGAGGTTGTTACTCTGGCAGGACCCGTCGCTTACGCTCCGGGCTCTGACGATGGCGGAACCCGTCGTGGCCGGGGATCGATTCTGAGATCACCCTTCCGCAATCTCAATTGTTGCACTGGTTCCATCAAGCGGCATAAACTCTGCTGCACAGATAGGAGCAGTCGCGAAGGTGCAGCATGGCCGCAAAAGGCGTTCCCGTGTTGGGCTTTGTTTGTCGGTTAGGAGACCTCTGCAGAGCATTGTATCGGTCGGACTTTCGCTGCCTAGGTCAACATTCCAAGACAATTTCTCTGGCTCTCGGCTTTTTGATTTTTTCGATGCTCTGGATCTCCTCAGCAGCCTTAGCTCAAGGTCAGCGGGGCTCGATCGGAGGAACAATCACCGATCCAAGCGGGGCCGTGTTGCCCGGAGTTGAAGTTATCGTCGAAAACGAACAGACCGGCTCGGTGTTTAAAACCATCTCTTCCGACACCGGCGCCTATTTGGCCCCGCAGCTCCTTCCCGGTTTTTATCGCGTCACCGCCGAGCTGACAGGTTTCAAGAAGCTGACTGTCGAGCACGTCCAGGTCAATGTCGGGCAAATTGCTACGCTGGACCTTCGAATGCAGGTAGGCAGCGTCAGCGAGGTAGTTGAGGTCTTGGGAGAGACGCCTCTGGTAAATACCGAGTCGGGATCAATTGGACATGTCGTACAGAACCAGCAAATCATGGAGTTGCCGCTGAACGGACGCAATGTATTCGACCTGGTCAATCTCACGCCGGCATCTTTTCGTATTGGAGGGCTTGTTTCCATCGCGGGCGGCCGCACTCAGGCGGCTTCCGCAATGCTCGACGGGGTATTCAACAGCCGCGGCGGGCTGGCGATCGAAAACATCGAGGTAAATCCGCCTGTCGACTCCATGCAGGAGTTCAAAGTGCAGGCGAACAACATGTCGGCCGAATTCGGCCGCACTTCGGCGGGACTCGTCAACGCGACGACAAAGACAGGGACCAACGAGCTCCATGGCTCGCTTTACGAGTTCTTGCGCAATGATGCCTTTGATTCGCAGGGTTGGGGCGTCGATGTGAAGGCTCCGCTCAAGCGTAATAACTTTGGGGGCACGCTGGGAGGCCCATTTCGAAAGAACAAGACGTTTTTC
>DASYPF010000294.1:0-5269 GCA_036006905.1 Acidobacteriota bacterium | reverse complement strand
CCTCACCACACACTCTCCCACTCACCCACTCTCCCACTCACCCACTCTCCCACTCACCCGCTCTCCCCCTCTTTCCCCCTTCCCCTTCCCCCTTGTCCCCGCGTCCCGTGTCTCCCTGGTCACCCGACACGCGACACCCGTCACCCGAAACTACAGTCCTTCCCGCATTGACAGCCACTAAATGCGTGATAAGTCTATAAGGAGGCGCAGTTTATGCGGTGTAGACGGGAGGTACTTTATGGGACGAGCTAATGTGACTCGCGCGATGCTGGCTGGATTCTTTGCCACCGCCGTGATGACTATCATGATGTATGGCGCTACTTTGGCCGGTATCTCTGGAATGGATGTTGCAGCCATGCTGGGTTCGGTCTTGGCGAAGCAGATGCCCCAGGCGCTGACTCCCATTTGGTGGATGGGAATGGTATGGCACTTCATCAACGGCACACTGGTGTTCGCTCTGATTTACGCTTATCTGATTTACGGATTGCTTCTCGGGCGTCCATGGCTTAGAGGCCTGCTGTGGGGCTGCGTACTCTGGTTGCTGTCACAAACCATGGTGATGCCGATGATGGGAATGGGTTCATTCTCGGCGAATAGTCCGCAACGGACTTTGGTATTAATGGCCAGCTTCGTCGCATATCTCGTCTACGGCGCGATTCTGGGTGCCATCGCGGGGCCTCAGGCAGTGCATGGACGCAAGAGATTGAAGGGGAAGAAATTTGCAATTCTTATAGCGGACGGCTTTGATCAGATCGAATTGTTGGAGCCAATGCATGCCATCGAACTTACAGGTGGAATAGTCGATATAGTTTCCCCTTCGCCTGGAAAAGTAAAAGGCTGGAGTGGAGCCGACTGGGGAAAGGAATTCGCCGTCAACGTTCCTTTGGAGAGAGCCAGCGCAAGCGATTATGAAGGTCTGGTCCTGCCCGGAGGGGTGATGAATGTCGACAAGCTGCGCGGCAATCCTTCGGCGCTGCGGTTTATCCGCTCATTTTTTGAGACATGCAGACCAGTAGCAGCGATAAGCCACGGCGTGGTAACACTGATTGATGCTGGTTTTGTCAGCGGTCGCAGACTGACTTCTTCGGAGTCCGTTGGTCTTGACCTGAAAAATGCGGGCGCTCAGTGGGTCGACGAAGCCGTGGTCGTCGATAACTGCCTGGTCACAAGCCGAAGGGCGGAAGACCTCCGCGTTTTCACTCGCAAGATGGTGGAAGAGTTCGCGGCAGGCCGCTCCGACGAGCAGCAGCGTCAGCCTGCGAAGGAAGAAGAAGCTAATAAGGTCGAGGTCCTCAAGAGCGAGCAGGACCAAAAGCAAGAGGAACGCTCTCAGAAGGCCGAGTCCGTGAAGCTGGATGAGACCGAGCAGAAAGATGAGGCAAAGAAGGAAGAGGTCCTGAAGTAGTTGCCAGTTATCAGTGGTCAGTTCTCAGTTCTCAGTGCTAGTGCTCAGTGACCAGTGTCCAGTTCCCAGTTGCCAGTTATCGCTTATGAAACGCTGGCGTGCTAGATTTCAAATGGGCAACTAGCAAGAGGCCCACCCGCAGTAGGTATCTGACCCCTGGGCATTAAGAACTGGGAACTGAGAACTGGGAACTGGACACTGAATCAGGAGGTCAGCATGGAAGCTGTTGTTGGAATTTTTCCTGCACGCGCCGACGCGGAGCGCGCCGCCGAGCAACTTCGATCGATCGGACTTGAAAAAGAAAACGTAAATCTGCTGCTGCCGGGCGCCGGCGCAGAGGAGCTGGCGGCGGTCCCCACAGTAGAAGGGGAGCAACCCGGAATGGGGAGAGCGGTGGGCAGCGTAGTTGGAGGCGCGCTGGGCGCGGCGGCCGGACTGCCGGTGGGGGCGGTAGCCGCTGGCTCGTTTGTGCCGGGCGTCGGTCCTGTGATTGCAGTAGGAATGATTGCCGCAGGCCTCGTTGGCGCAGCGGCCGGGGCTGTCGGAGGTGGTGCGACCGGAGAAGCGGTGGAAGATTTCCTGGCCAAGGGATTGCCGGTCGATGAGTTGTTTATTTACGAGGACGCTCTCAGGAAAGGTCGGGCCGTCGTCATCGTTCTGGCTCAAGACGGCGAGCAGGCCACCCAGACGCGGGAACTTTTCATGAAGGCCGGAGCCGAGGAACTTGACTCGGCGCGAGAAGCCTGGTGGCTGGGGTTGCGCGATGTGGAGGAAGAGAAATATACCGCGCAAGGACGTGATTTCAGGCGAGATGAGACAGCCTATCGCCGTGGGTTCGAGGCGGCGCTGCAGTTGAGGATCCGAGGCAAATCCTACGACGGAGCCCTGGAGTACTTACGCCACCACTATCCGGATGTTTACCGCGACGAATCTTTTCGCCACGGCTACGACCGAGGGCAGGCACATTTTCGGGAATTGAAACGGACGTATCGGAGCTAGGCCAGCTATCAACCATGAGCTTTCAGCTTTCAGCGGATACCATGGGTCCGGGCGGGCTCAAAAATGGCCTTCAGATTGCTGATTATTGTTAGCTGACTGCTGATAGCTGATTACTGAAAGCTAACCGGGCACTGAACACTGGGCACTGTTTCAGGAGCAACATGCAACCCACCAAAGTCACCATCGACGACATAAAGGGACGGCTGGATCGGGGCGAGCCGCTCGTTTTTGTTGATACACGCAATCCGACGGCATGGTCCGAATCTGACGTCAAGCTGCCTGGAGCAATGCGCGTTCCAGCCGATCAAGTGCAGCAGCATTTAAGACAAATCCCCCAGAATTGCCCCGTCGTTGTTTATTGTAGCTGACCCCACGAGGCATCCAGCACCCGTGTGGCGCAGCAGTTGTTCGAACAAGGTCTCGATAATGTGCACATCCTTTACGGCGGCTTTGATGCGTGGAAGCAGGCAGGCTATCCGCTCGAGTCGAAGTAGGCGTCCGATAGGGCCACAGATAACATAGCGCCGCTGAGCCGCAAATAAATCAGCGAATATGTCCTCTCAGAAATCTGAAACCAAATGCGCCCATCCCGGCTGCAACTGTCCCGCCATAGAAGGCAGCCAATATTGCAGCGAGTACTGCGAAAAAAATCGTGAATCCCCCGTCTGCGGCTGTGGTCATCCCGAGTGCCACTAGCCCGGATGCAGAGCGTTCTTACATGTTTCAGTCTTCATACTTCAAGCTTCAGCCCTGTGCTCTGTGCCACCTTTGTGTTCTCTGTGCCTCCGTGGTGAACATTCGTGAATAATCCAGCCTAGCCCCAATGCATATGCGATGTCCCTAGGTTTTCTTAGGGAATTTTGGTTGGAAAATTCCGATATTTACCTAGTTGCCTTTCCATTCAATCGAAGTAAATCTAATCAATGTGCCTTTGCAGATGAAAGCAAAAGGCAAGGCTGATCAAGTCGCTGATTCGCCCGGGGGGGACGGAATTTGCTGAGCTACTCTCGGGAAAACCCCGCAGTTGTTCTGGCTTTTCCAAATTCATCACAGCTACATGGTGTGATGAAACAGTCGCGCATAAATGTTTTCCCCTGTCGCAGGGGTTTTATAGCAGGAGGCGAGATGTACCGAGCACGCATATCTGTACTCTTCACAATCTTAGTCATCCTTTCCTTTTCAGCCAGCTCAAACCTTTTACCCGATCTACCGGCGGTCTTGGTCATGTACGATGCGTCGGGACCTTATGGATGGATCGGAGAGATTCATGCCCGGGAACTGTGCAACCTGCTGGGGCATTTCAGTTTGACGTACGTCAGAAAGCCGGTTGAGCAATACACAGCGGGAGAACTCAACAAGTATCAGGTCACGTTTTATCTCGGCAATGTCTGGAACAATCCACTGCCTATTTCCTTTATTCAGGACGTGCTGGCGACGAACAAGACCGTGTGTTGGTTCAAATACAACTTGTGGCAGCTTCCCAGCGCCCAGTTTGATCCCAGATTCGGCTTTCATTTTTACTGGATGGACCCAAGCGGATATCCTACCGTCGTCTACAAGGGCGAAACCTTCACCAAGTACCAGGTGGATCCTGAGCAGGGATTAACCTCGTTACTAAACCCGGCAATCAGCAGTGTCTCAGCCGTTTCGTACAACACAACCGGCGGCAGTATTCCCTATATAGTGCACGGGCGCAACCTGTGGTATGTGGGTGATCTGCCATTCAGCTACGTCAGTGAAGAAGACCGGTATGTCATCTTCACTGATGTCATTCACGACATCGTAGGAATTAACCACCCAGAGAATCATCGAGCGTTGATTCGCCTGGAAGATGTCGATCCCCTGGAGGACACAGCCGCGCTTCGACAATGTGCGGATTATCTATACTCGCAGCGAGTCCCGTTCTCAATCGGGGTAATTCCTGTGTGGAATGATCCGCTCGGCGTCTACAACAACGGAGTGCCGCTAAGGCTTCCGATGTCGCAAGCCCCTGATTTCATAAACACCCTGCAATACATGGTTGGGAAGGGTGGCAACATTGTCCAGCATGGTTATACGCATCAGTATTCCAACGTGCGGAATCCTTACACGGGCGCATCGGGAGATGATTACGAATTCTATCGAGTTCAAATTGACCAGCTTGGGAATGTTATTTACAACGCTCCAGTGGCTGAGGACTCCTGGAAATGGGCGAGAGACCGCGTACAGGACGGCATGCAAGAGTTGAAGCGATCTCATCTTTCGGCAGTCGCTTTTGAAACTCCACATTACTCTGCATCCGCCACCGATTACCAGCAGTTTGCCGCCCTTTACTCTCTGACTTATCAACGCGTAGTTTATTTCGACGGTGTCGACTCGACGAGCGGAAAGCCCAAACCAAAGCCTGGCTCTGCGTCCAATGGCCAGCCCCAGTATTTTGCCGGCCAGTTCTTTCCCTACGTCATTCAACGTGACATGTACGGTCAGAAAGTCGCTCCCGAAAATTTGGGCAATGTTGAGCCATTCGGCTGGAACGGTTATGGAACCCGTTTGCCGGCCGACATAATTCGCGCCGCCCAGAAGAACCGTGTTGTTCGGGATGGATTCGCGAGCTGTTATTTCCATCCCTATCTGGATATCTCATATCTGCAGGAAATCGTTACCGGAGTCAAAGCGCTAGGTTACAACTATGTCGCTCTTTCGCCTGGAATTCAGTAACGCGGAGACTTTATGCGAGCCGATGCAGTGAGTCGAACATACGCTAAGGGCAGAGATAGTGTCCGATTCAAAGTTTTGGGGGTAAATATGTTGGAGAACATAATGGTTTTTGGAGAGTTCATTTCTAAACATGTACGCGCAGGTGTAAGGCGAGTGACACTCTTGGTA
>DASYPF010000293.1:0-8961 GCA_036006905.1 Acidobacteriota bacterium | reverse complement strand
CACGGCGTCTGGCGGGATACGATACTTACTGAGCGCCGCAGTTCGATCGCGGGCCGAGACTGAGTACTTCTATTTGCGGCCAATTCAAAAAAATTAAACCACGGGGAACACTGGGAAAACGGGGAGAAAAGGTTCTTTTATCAGCAACATCATATGGTGACAATTTGAGCAGTCCCTTCGGGTCCCCGTGACACAAAAGTGTCACATCTTGTTTTTTGGACAAGAAATTTAACCACCAAGGACACCAAGGTCACCAAGGCCCGATTTGTCAGACACGTGGATTCTTTCTTTGTGTCCTTGGTGTCCTTGGTGGTTAAAATGTGCGTGCACAATTTTGGTTGCGGCTTGGCCGCCCCGTGTCCCCCGTGGTTCAGTCCTACCCTGCCGGACAACGCTTAGTCGAGTACGACTCCAAATAATTGTTAGCGAACAAGACTTAATTCTTGGTCATTCGTCACTCAAACTTCGTCATTCGTACTTCAGCCCCTATTCCGGTGGCGCGATCCGCGACCCTGGATTCACGTAGGGTACCTGGCTTTCACGTAACTGCCGGTTCAAATCGGCGATCGACTTTTCCAGAACATCATTGACTTCACCCAGCAGACCGTTGAGAGCCTTGCGCAGTTCGTTAATCTCCTGGAGATCGGAAGATGCAGGAGCTTCGGTATAGCCGTCAATGGAGAAGGCTAGCAGGTTAACGCGGTTGCTCAGAGGCCTCGGCGTATCGAGAAACTCCGGCCCGGCGCTTTCCTGGTCCCGCTGGCCTGGCACTAGCCGCCCCTGAATGTCGTTTATTTTATTGATAAGAGCTTCAACCGAATCCTGAAGCGCTTTGGGTGAGTTCTGCTTCTTGAGTGATTTCTGAAGCGTGTCGAGCTGAGTCTTTGAATTCTCCAGTGACACGCGCGCGTCCTCGACGGTTTTCTGCAGCTTGTTAATCTGAATCAGCGCGTCTAACTGCGCCCGCCGGTCTGCGTCGGAAGCAATGACGCGCGGGTCATCTTCAACACGGACCGTCTTGGTTTGCTGCTCGTTTCCCAGCTTCACTTGCAGCGTGTATTCGCCGGGCAGCGCTCGCGGCCCCCGCGGCGGGCCAAAGAATCCTCCGCCGCCGCGCGTCCCACTTTCGTCACGGGTAAAGGGAGGGCTATAACGGAGATCCCACACTTGACGATTCAAGCCCGAAGCCTTTGGATTGTTTTCAAGTTCTCTGACGACTTTGCCCTCCTTGTCCAGAACAGCGATCTTTACCGTCTCGTTTTCGGAGAGCTTGTTTTTCAAGAAATACTGAATTGCCACTCCCGCAGGCGCATTAGGCGCGATGAATGCCTTGTGCCCGGTAGATCCTTTGTGGCCGTAAATCCGATAGGAAACCGCAGGCTGGATATCGAACAAATAGAGGTTCGACTGCAGTATCCTCTCCGACATCTGCTCCAGCGGCGTGAGATCATCCAGAATCCAGATACTTCTGCCGTGAGTGCCAACAATGAGAGCGTTGTCGCGGGGGTGTATTTGCATGTCATCGACCGGAACGATCGGGAGGTTGCCTTCCATGCGGACCCACTGGCCTCCTCGGTCAAAGGAGACGTACGCACCGCGCTCAGTGCCTGCAAACAGCAGGTTTGGATTTTGAAAATGTTCGCGGACCACGTGGAGGGTGCTCCCTTCCGGTAAATTGGCCGAAATGGATTTCCAGCTATCGCCGAAGTTCTCGGTAACATACAAATGAAGTTTGAAATCATTGCCGCGGTGGCCATCGAAAGTTGCGTAAGCTCTCCCTTCCGCGAATCGCGAAGCCACTACCCGGCTCACGTACGTCCCTTTGGGAACTGCCGGAACCCGGCCGGTTAGGTTTTTCCACGTTTTGCCGTCATCGCGCGAAATTTGAAGATTGCCGTCATCGGTTCCCACATACAGCAATCCGGCTCTCATGGGTGATTCTGAAACGGTAACGATCTGGCCAAAGGTCTCCTGGCCGTCATGGCGCGACAAGGTCTCCCTGTTCGGCACGACTCCCATGATTGGCATCTTGTCGCGATCGGGACTGGTGGTGAGGTCTTCAGTGCGACGCCAGGTGTCACCGCGATCGGTGGAAATGAAAAGGCGGTTACCGCCGAGATAAAGTTTTTTTGGATCATGAGGTGAAATCAAAATCGGCGTATTCCAATCAAAGCGGTACTGCTTCTCTCCGGCGGGCGGACGCGGCTTGATGTTCTTACGCTCGCCGTTGGACATATGCAGCCGGCCGGCGTTTCCATTTTGGGACTCGGAGTAAATGATGTTGGCGTCGGTTGGATCCACCTGGACGTAGAATCCATCCCCTCCACCGACGCGAATCCAATCTTCATTACTGATGCCTTGCTGGTACAGCGTAGAGCTGGGCCCTCCCCAGCTTCCATTGTCCTGCAGCCCGCCGTATACCCAGAAAGGCTTCCTCATATCATAGGTAACTTCGTAGAACTGACCCAGCGGAATGGCGTTGACGAAATCCCAGCTTCGGCCGCGGTCGTAGGACCAATGGATGCCTCCGTCCGAGCCGGTCAGCATGTGGTTGGAATCGGCCGGATTAATCCACAGTGCATGATAATCGCCGTGGATTTTGGAAACCACATTGGTCTGGAAAGTCTTTCCGCCGTCTTCCGAGACATACATATTCGCACCCAGGACCCAGATGCGTTGGTCGTTGTTTGGGTCGATCCGAATGTTGCTGTAGTATGCCGGTCGGGGATTGGTGTCGCTCATTTTCTTCCACGTCTCGCCGCGGTCATCGGAGCGAAAGACACCGCCCTTGGCATTTTCGATGACGGCGTAAACGATGCTGGGGTTCTTGCGATAAATGTCGATGCCGATGCGGCCAGTATCGCCTTTGGGAAGGCCCTCGGTCAGTTTCTTCCAGGTCGCGCCGGCATCGATTGTTCTGTACAGTCCGCTGCCAGGCCCGCCGCCGTTGAAGCCAAAAGGAGTGCGGCGGCGCTGGTAAGCGGCTGCGTAAAGAATGTTCGGGCTTTCCGGATCTATGGCTACATCGATAAAGCCGGTGTCCTCGTTGACAAATAAGGTGTTAGTCCAGCTTTTTCCCCCGTCCGTTGTTTTGTACAATCCCCGTTCCTTATTCGGTCCCCAGAGGTGGCCGGCGGCGGCGACATAGACGATGTCGGGATTGAGCGGATCAATGATGACACGCCCGATGTGCATCGTGTCGGCCAGCCCCGTGGAGGCCCACGTTTTTCCGCCATCGGTCGATTTATACACGCCATTTCCCCATGAAGAGCTCTGCCGGTTGTTGGCCTCTCCTGTTCCCACCCAGATGATGCTCGGGTTGGACGGCGCAATGGCGATGTCACCAATGGTGCTGGTTGGCTGCGCATCAAACAGAGCTTCCCATGTAATTCCGGCGTTGGTCGTCTTGAAGAGACCGCCCGACGCGGTTGCCACATAGACGATGTTCGGCTGGTTTTCCACAACGGCAAAGTCGTCGATCCTGCCTCCCATGATGGCAGGACCGACATTGCGCCACGGGAGGTTTCGCAGTAGTGAGGCGTCGATCTTCCCATCGGCGGCTATTCCCACTGCTGTAAATGCGAGAAGCAGAAAGCAGAGAAGCGCGAGTGAAGAACCTGAAATTTGTTTTCTCATGGGTGTTCCTTTTAGTTTTGAAACGACCTCAGCGAAACCTTTGCGACCTCTGTGTCTCTGCGGTGAACGATCTGACCGGTTCTCACCGCAGAGGCGCAAAGGCCGCAAAGCTTTCGCGGAGAAAGCATCTCTTTAACAGAATCAACCGTTTCGTGCAATTCGTGAAATTCGCGGCCTACTTCAGCGCAATCAAATCGATTTCGACGAGGACATCTTTTGGAAGGCGGGCTACTTCGACAGTTGCGCGAGCGGGAGGGTTTTCTTTGAAATACTCACCGTAAACCTGGTTCATTTCCTGGAAGTGATTCATGTCTTTGAGGTAAACGGTGGTCTTGACTGTCTTTTCCAGGCTGGTATTGGCCGCTTTCAGAATAGCGGCCAGGTTCTGCAGCACGCGGTGGGTTTGCTCGCGTATGCCACCGGCTACCAATTGGCCGGAGGCGGGGTCTATCGGGATTTGTCCGGAGACAAAGATCAGCGCGTCAGTGCTGATGGCCTGCGAGTAGGGACCGATCGCCTGCGGAGCCTGACTGGTGCTAATGGTATCTCGACGCATCACGCAAGGGCCGGTTTGCGGACTTTTCCTGAGCGGATGCAGCGGGTACAGACGCGGATGCGCTTGGTGACCCCATCCACCACAGCCCGCACGTAGTGCAGATTGGGATGAAACTTGCGCTTCGTTATGTTGTGCGCGTGGCTGATTTTGTGCCCGTACTGGGCCTGCCTGCCACAAATGGAACAAGATCTTGCCATGGTATCCTCTAAGCCAAACTTTTAAAAACATTAACTTCTACCATGCCACGTCTCGCTCGTCAACCTGGGGCAAACCGCGGTAGTGTCCCAAGAGCAGGACATTACCCAAACCGCGCGGCCGGGAGAACAACTATCTGTTGGAATACGTTCAACAAAAAGTTACAATAATTCCATGGCCACCACCGTAACACTCGACAGCGGGATCGTAGATGAAATTAAAGCCTTGACCGGCGCCTCCACAAAGACGCGAGCCGTTCACCAAGCGCTGCTCGAGTACCTTCGGGCAGAACGACGGAGGGAAATGATCCGTCTGGCAGGTAAAATCCCACTTCGTTACACAAACCGGAAACTGGAGGCGATGGAAGGGGAGCTCCCCGGTTGATCCTGGTTGATACGTCCTGCTGGATTGACTATTTTCACCCGAAGGGACTGGCGCACGTCAGAGTAGCCTTGAATGCGGAAATAGAAGAGGATCGTGTGGCCACCTGTGGTCCCGTGATCTGTGAAGTGCTACGGGGTGCCCGCGAGTCGGATGAAAAAAAACTGAGCCTCGTCTTTTCAGGGCTGCATTACCTCACTCAGACAGACCGGGATTGGCGCGAAGTGCGAGGTTTACAAAATAAATTGAAACAACAGGGCTTTCAACCACCGCTGGTAGACTTACTAATTGCAGTGATTGCGCATCGCCACCAAGCGCAGTTCTTTCATTTAGGTGACCGACATTTCGAAGTCATCCGCAAGGTCCTACCATTGCAAACCATCGACCTGAAGTCCAGAGGGAAGTAGGGCCTTTTCACGAAAAAATCGAAGTAGAGCGCGACTAAATCCGCTTCACAGCCGGAGAATAAAGTTTGGGCCTTATAGGAAACGGCGGCGAAGCGGCGAGATTGGGCGGGAGGACTTTGACGACGTTGACACGCTCGTGCGCCTACGGTACAGTCGCTTTCTCCACCAAATTTGAGGGAAGTACTGCGGCGATCCATAAATCGCCGGCAGCCAGAAAGAACAATCCATGCAAGAAGCTTTCATCGTATCAGCCGTTCGCACTCCGATAGGAAAATTCCTGGGCGGTTTAAAGTCTC
This sequence comes from Acidobacteriota bacterium, assembly GCA_036006905.1. GTDB lineage: Bacteria > Acidobacteriota > UBA6911 > JACQSX01 > JACQSX01 > DASXTB01. Next base: position 3,490 of record DASYPF010000293.1, on the reverse strand, counting down.
TCTCGGCTACGCAACTGGGCGCCAACGTTGTGCGCGAAGCGGTTCGGCGCGCCGGCCTTCGACCCGAAGATATCGAAGAAGTAGTCATGGGTAATGTTGTCTCCGCCGGTCTGGGGCAGAATCCGGCGCGCCAAGCAGCGTTAAATGGCGGCCTGCCGGCAACGGTGAGCGCCATGACTATCAATAAGGTCTGCGGATCAGGGCTGAAGGCGGTCAGCCTGGCGGCGCAGTCGATCCGGGCGCTCGATCAGGACATTATCGTAGCCGGCGGGATGGAAAGCATGAGCACTGCTCCCTACCTGCTTCCACACGCCCGCGAGGGCCTGCGTCTCGGTCACGGCGAACTGATCGATTCCATGATTCTCGACGGACTGTGGGATGCTTACGAGCATTTTCACATGGGATGCACCGGCGAGGTTGTTTCTGAGAAGTACCACATTTCGCGCCAAGAGCAAGACGAATACGCTATGAAGAGCCATCAGAAGGCTTTGGCTGCGATCAAGGCGGGAAGGTTTAAGGACGAAATTGTACCGGTAGAAGTCCCTCAGAAGAAGGGAAGTCCGGTCATCTTTGACACAGACGAGGGTCCGCGAGGAGACACGTCACTGGAAGCGCTGGCGCGTCTCAAACCTGCATTCAAACCCGACGGCACGGTGACGGCAGGAAATGCGCCCGGTGTCAACGATGGCGCCGCCGCAGTGGTAGTCGCATCCGAAAGAAAGGTGAAGGAAAAGAATTTGCGTTCCATGGCGCGAATCGTCGCCTATTCCACCAGCGGCATCGAGCCGTCGCTGGTCATGATGGCTCCCCTGGAAGCGGTAAGAAAAATATGGACAAGCACAGGGTGGAAAGCCAACGACGTGGATCTTTACGAGCTGAATGAAGCATTTTCTGTACAGTCCGTGGCGTTGATCCGTGAATTGCAACTGGATCCGGCTCGCGTCAATGTCCATGGCGGAGCGGTGGCGCTCGGCCATCCGATTGGAGCCAGCGGGGCGCGCATCCTCGTCACCCTGCTTTATGCGCTGCTGCATTCAGGAAAGAAGCGAGGAATTGCGGCGCTTTGTCTTGGAGGTGGTAACGCAGTAGGCATGGCCGTAGAGTTGCTATGAAAAAAATCGCGGTCGTCGGCGCAGGAACGATGGGAAGCGGCATCGCTCAGACCGCAGCCTGCGCCGGTTTCCAGGCAGTGGTTCGAGATGTCGACCGGATCTTCCTTGACCGCGCTCGGCAGGGGATTGAGAAGAGTTTGCGTAGGATTCTGGAAAAGCGCGACCCGCAGAATGCCCCAGATCTTTTTGATCAGGTGTTAAAGCGAATTCATTTTTCCACTGAGTGGGAGGATCTGGCCGATGCCGACTTTGTGATCGAAGCAATCAACGAAGACTTCAATCTGAAAAGCGAGGTCTTCAGAGAGCTCGACCGCATCACCGATAAGAGCGTCATCCTGGCCAGCAACACTTCGTCAATCTCCATCACTAGCATCGCCGCTGGAACCGACCGGCCCGATCGGGTTGTCGGCATGCATTTCATGAACCCGGTTCCGCTGATGAAGCTGGTCGAGGTGATTCGAGGGCTGCAGACTTCCCAGCAGACCTGCGATGCAACGCGAGCATTGGCCGAGGAAATGGGAAAGACACCCGTGGAGGTAAAAGATTTCCCTGGGTTTGTTTCCAACCGCGTGTTGATGCCCATGCTGAATGAAGCCATGTTCGCGATGTTGGAAGGCGTAGCATCGGCCGAATCGATCGATACGATAATGAAACTAGGGATGAATCATCCCATGGGTCCATTGCAGTTGGCCGACTTTATCGGCCTGGATGTTTGTCTGGATATCCTCAACGAGCTCTACGAGGGTTTCCGTGATCCCAAGTATCGTCCTTGTCCTCTGCTCTCGCAAATGGTGGCGGCCGGTTACCTGGGTAAAAAGAGCGGGCGCGGTTTTTACGAATACGATAAATAATTTTTTTCGCAAAAGGGATCTGGCGGCAGTTATATGTTTTGGAAGTGTCAGTTGTCCCTGGTCAGTTGTCCGTTGTCCGTGGTCAGTTGTCCGTTGCAAAGACCTGGGAGCGCACGCTTCCAGCGTGCTTACCGGCACGCAAGATGCGTGCGCTCTCAGGCGCCGGTGTCGCAAACTCGATGCATAAGGACGATTAACGGAAACTGCCTATGAGGTATAGCTTATCGAGACCGCAGACAACGGACAACGGACCACGGACCACGGGCGACTGACCACGGCCAACTGACACCGGGCCACTGACAAAAGAGGAAAACACCATGAACGACAAAAGCGCAAAGACGCGGGCAATTGAATCCGCATTGACTCAGATTGAGCGGCAGTTCGGTAAAGGAGCGATTATGAAGCTTGGGGATCAGCCGGTGCAGGCGGTCCCGGTAATCTCTTCCGGATCTCTATCGGTGGATGCGGCTCTTGGAATCGGCGGGCTTCCTAGAGGAAGAGTGGTGGAGATCTTTGGCCCGGAATCAAGCGGAAAAACCACCATCGCCTTGCAGGTGGTTGCAGAAGCGCAGCGCCAGGGAGGCAGCGCGGCCTTTATTGATGCCGAGCATGCCATGGACGCTGGCTATGCGCAGAAACTGGGCGTCAACATCGACGATCTGCTCGTATCCCAGCCCGACAGCGGAGAGCAGGCCCTGGAGATTGCTGAAGTTCTGGTGCGCTCCGGCGCCATCGAGGTGGTGGTGGTGGACTCGGTCGCCGCCCTTGTGCCCAAAGCGGAGCTGGAAGGAGAAATGGGTGACTCCCACATGGGCTTGCAGGCGAGGCTGATGTCGCAGGCAATGCGCAAGCTGACGGGGATCGTTTCCAAATCAAATACCTGTTTGATTTTTATCAACCAGATCCGCGAGAAGATAGGCGTCATGTTCGGAAATCCGGAAACGACGACCGGCGGACGGGCGCTGAAATTCTACGCCTCAATCCGGATGGAGATTCGACGCATTGCGTCGCTCAAAGAAGGTGAACAAATTGTCGGGAATCGCACCAAGGTAAAAATCGTCAAGAACAAGCTGGCGCCTCCGTTTCGGGAAGCGGAGTTTGACATCCTCTATGGTGAAGGGATTTCGCGCGAGGGGGATCTGCTCGATCTGGGAGTGGAAAAGAAGATCATCGAAAAAAGTGGAAGCTGGTTCTCCTTCAACAGCGAGCGTTTGGGGCAGGGACGCGAAAATGCCCGCCAGTTTCTGAAAGAGAATCCCGACATTGCCGGTAAACTTTCCAGCCGCATTCGTGAAGTGATGGGTCTGGTAAAACCGGAAACGCTTGGCGCCGCTGTGGCAAAGGTTCAGAAGTAGCAGCCAATGTTAGGCGAGGGCTCAGGCGCGCCTAGCTAGTTTCTGTCGCGAAACTCGCCGACGTCAGAGCCCGGAGCGTAAGCGACGGGTCCCGCCGGAGTGACAAAGTCCGCCAGACGAAGATCTGGATCGCCGACTTACTCTGGCGGGACCCGTCGCTTACGCTCCGGGC
>DASYPF010000292.1:0-6071 GCA_036006905.1 Acidobacteriota bacterium | reverse complement strand
CAGCCCGAGTTGTTGAGCGAAAGGTTATAGTTAAAGCTGGAAAAAGTGAGATCATCGAACGCCATCTGCCCAACGGAGGCGAGTGGCGAGACGGCGCCATTGTTGTACAAGTGAATTCCGCAGGTACCACTGAGCCAGCTTTCGGCAGTAGACCTATCTCCGCCATTGCCATCTGATACTCTGCAAATTGACCCTCCGCTTTACCAGACTCTCTCGCTCAATAACTTAGGTGAGATCGCCTTTGAGTCACGTTCGAAAATCTTCCTGTTTTCCATGGGAAGCATCTCGGCTGTTACTACAGACAGTTTCAGCGGCCCTTCTCTGAATGGCAACGGATCTGTTGCATTTGCGAAGGCGGCGTTTGGAGGCCACAACCTTCCCACCGTGCCTCGGGAGATTCATCTCTTCTCGGATGCAAGGATCTCTCAAATATACCCAACCTCGAGCGGGGCAGCTCTCAGTTTTCCTTCGCTAAACGACAGGGGAGAGATAGTTTTTTCGATCTTGGAAAATACCACTTCTCGGGTGACCCTGTTTTCCTCTGGGTCGTTGTCAGCGGTCGCGTCTAGGGGCGACATAGCTCCGGATACGGGAGGACAACAGTTCGTTTTGTTCCTGTGTTGGAATGCCATCAGGCTGAATGACTCGGGAATGATTGCGTTTACGGCCTCAATTGTTACCAGTCAGGATACGGATGGGATCTTTTTTTTTGACGGAAAAATAATCAGAAAAGTAGCTACACGCGCCGCTGTGGCGCTGGCGAGAAACCTGGTGCCCGATGAAGCTCCCGGCACCGGCGGTGGAAGATTTTCGGCATTCCCTTCCTTCGCCTTCAAGAGTTATCCCCTATCCTTGACCAACTCGGGTGCCCTGGCCTTTATTGCACACGTAGAGGGTGGAACCGCAAGCAGCGGGATTTTTTGGTCAGCTCCCCCACCGAAGCCAAGACGGCGGCCGTAAGGCTACAAAGAACAGTTTGGCCACGGATGAACGCAGACGAACACGGACCTGAGTGGTGTGACCAACGAGAGTGACGGCCGGGTTTTACCCTAACAAAAAGAATTCGGTCGAGGTCCGAAGGACCAGCACAAAATGTGTCGCTCCTTCGGAGCTCGAATGGTTTTTGTTTTTCGCCAAACCCCGCCCTCACCCCGGATTATTCATAGATCCCTTGTAGGGACAAAGAGAGCCGCGCAGCGGCGCAGAGAATTGTAGCCGAGGCCGTGAGGCCTCGGTCAGGTATTCCCGAAAGATGATGAGCCCGCCTCAGGCGGGCGACAGAGTGTTTCTTGTGTGCAAATACACAACCAATCGCAGGCATGACATCTCGCGCGTCGAATTCTGTCGCCGCTACGCGGCTTGATCTGTCTGGGAACGCCTGACCGAGGCCTCACGGCCTCGGCTACAATTCTCTGCGCCGCTGCGCGGCTTTTCTCCTCGCTTCAAAAATTTATGAATAATCCGGGTCACGGACGGAGCTACTCAATGACGGCTCTTCCAGCCTGACGATCGCGACTCGCAACTGCTACACCCAACTGGCAGCTAGCTGATAGCTGACGGCTGAATGCTGAAAGCTAAATGCCAACAATCCATGCAGTGATGCCTGCCGCCAGACCGGCGCCCAAGGCAGTGTTGTAGAAATTCAGCAATTCATTTTTCATTGGATGCCGCGATTCAGTTCCGGCGCCAATCCAGCTTTCCACCGTTGTGGCCACCAATGCGGCCGTAACTGCAACCATGGCAAATTCAAACGCCAGATAATGCGAAAGCCATGCTGCCAGCGCCAGCGTGACCGCAGCTAAAAGTCCCAGCGCTGTGCCTTCCAGTGAGACAGCTCCCTCGGTGCCGGGCGGCACCCGCTTTCCGGTGGGAATTAAAATCGGCGTCCTTCCGAAAGCTTGTCCCAACTCGGTAGAAACCGTGTCGAACACGGCTGTAGCAAATGCTCCAAGGATCGCTGCTTTCCACAAAAGCACTGAGTCACCGCCAAAAGCCGCGCCCAGAGAAAGCAACGAGCCCACCAGACAGTTGGCCACGGCGTGACGCGCGCTTCGTCGCCCACGATTCTCCTGGGCAATCCCCATCGCCTCTTTGCGCGCTCGCCTTACCCGAGTGCTCGCAGTTCCCCAAACGAAAAAGAGAAAGAGCAACAAGAAGCTACGCCATCCGGCGCCCCAGTAGATTAGCGCGCCACATGCCAATCCAACCACTGCCCCGCTCAACGTCACCAATCCAAGCAGATAAACCAGCGCCGCCAAAGCTCCATTTATCAGCAACGCCGTGCCCCAAAAGCCGAGGGGCCGCGGCTCTCCGGCCAGGACGGTGTCACCAAGAAGCACAAGGAACGCGCCCATAAACCCGATCAACAAGTTGTCGTCGATGAGCGCCGGCAGCGACTCCACCAGCGTGCAACCGAGACTGACGATTAAGGCCAGCAAAATCGCCCTTGAAGCTACAATCGTTTGAAGCCCTTGAAACCAGCCAAACAGAATAAGAAAAGCCGCCATGCCGCTGACGAGAAAGATCAGGCTCCCCAACCAGCTTTTTTCCGGGTTCCATGGCAGCCGGGCTTTTCCCCATCGGCGACCCAGCGTATTCGACAGCGAATCGCCCACGGCAAGAACTCCCCAGACGGCAGCCGCATACTCGATGCGCCGGCGAAACAACAGCAGCAGGAACAGCACGGCTACCGCGTAATGAAATTTTCCGGAAATTCGGGGCTCCCCCGGCCGTGAGGTGCCCCATAGAGGTGAAACAAATGCGCCATAGAAGATTGCCGCCACTGCCAGAGCAAGGGCGACATACCAGTTGATGTATTTTAGAAGGAATGCAAAGAAAAGCGGCGCCAGATGCTCCAGTTGGCGCCGGTCTTCACTGTGGGTTCTTTGCATGAATCAGGTTTTGCTGCGACATCCATTGGATGAACTCGTTCAGTCCGGTGGAAAGTGGGCGCGGCTGATAATTCAATTCTCGTTTCGCTTTCTCCGATGAAAAAGTCCAGTTGCGCGCAAAGATCTCAACCGCCTGCCGCGTCATTAAGGGATCGTGGTTTCCCCAGCGGCCGCGCAGTTCCTCAAGCCATCCGACCATTTTGGCAATCGCCAGCGGGATCTTCATCCGAGGAGGACGGCGCCCCATGCGCTCCGCCACCAGCGCAAAAAAATCGACCAAGCTTATATCTTCCCCGCCGAGAATGTAGCGGCCCGGCTGCGATCGCCGCATTGCCGCCAGGTGTCCAGCGACCACGTCTTCCACATGCACGAAATTCCATTTCTGCAGCCCGCCTCCAATCAGACCAGGCAGCATTCCCCGATCAAACATCTGAATCAATCGCGCCACCAGATTTCCGTCCGTCAGCTCACCGGTTCCGTAAACAACCGTGGGATACAACGTAGTAATTATCCTTCCCTCGGCCGTGTATTTGAACGAGATGTCCTCTGCCAGCGTCTTGGTGCGATCGTAATCGTTGAATGGCGGCACTCTTCGCTGGGAAGTCTCTGTGTGAGGCCTGTCTTCGGATGGCCCAAACACTATGAAGGAGGAGGTATGCATCACCTTCTTTACGCCACTCTCTCCGCACAACCGCAGCAGGGTTTCGTAACCCTCCACGTTGACTCTGTCGAATTCCTTGGGATCGCGGCTCCATGCCTTTACTTTTGCCGCCAAATGAAAAACAAAGGCGCAATTCTCCAGCGCAGGGCGAATGCTTTCCCCGTCCGTAATGTCGCCCAGAAACAAATTGCATCCTTCCAGTCCGGAGAGCGAACTATTTTCGCGCACCAGCAGGTTGACGATGAAGCCGCGCTTCAGTAAGGCGCGCACCAGATTCTTTCCAATATAACCGGTGCCGCCCGTTACCATCACCGTCCGGTTGCGCTCCACAATCTTTTCATCAAACAGCGATTCGGAAGCGCTCATCGGCTGGTTACGGCAATCGCCTGACCGTCGATGTCGGCTGGAATGGGGACATTAAAAAGCTTCAGCACCGTGGGAGCTATGTCAATGATTCGATATTTTCCGGGAACGACCTTGCGATTGATCAACAAAATGCCCTGGGTATCACTCTCATCAGAGGCGCAGTGATCGCCGCTCCATTTCTTCAGGTTGGCGACCAGAATATTCTCGGGAACCGCACCCAGCGATGTCTGCCAACTGGTGCGATATCCACTGCGAAACGATATTTGAATGTCCCCCGCATTCTCTGCGTAAGGGCCATGATAGATATCATGCTTTAGGTACGCATTCTCGAGAACGAGATCGCCACTGTCTGGGTCGCGATACTGAACAATCTTCTGCGCAATTTTCCGGACCAGAGACGGATACTCTTCCCGGGTCACAATGCCTTTGCCCTCGCGTCCCTTCATATTGATATAAATCTGTCCCAGACCGAGCGCGTATGCCTGGGTTCGGCTCCAGTCGACGTTCGGGAAAAAGCTGCCGCCGCTGAAAAGGTTGTCCAGTTTTTTCGTGTTGGGGTCGCTTTCCATTCCTTGCAGCAACATGAAGCCGCTGCGCACTAGCCAGGTATTCGTGTTGAACTCTTTGCGCCAAGTATGAAAGCCATGATCGGACACAACGATCAGTATTGCGTCTTGTCCAGCCGCGCGTTGAATGTTTCCTAGAATGGAATCCATTCGTTGGTAGATGCGTTTGACCGCGTCGCCAAATTTGGCGGCCAATTCAGGCTCGTAGCGAGGATGCAACGGATCCATCAGACGATAGAACATGTGTGACGCGCTGTCGGTAGCCGTAAATACCGCGGCGTAGAAGTTCGAGCGCCCCTCTCTTATTTCGCTCAACAGCATCTTTTCCAGCATGTCCATGTTGCGGAACAGATCCTGAAGAAACACATCCTCATCGATTCGTTCTTCATTCAGTCCCCACGTTTCGTGAATCCAACCGAGAGACTTGTACATCCCCAGGCGGCCGACCAACTCAGCCGAATAGCCGGCGGGAGACGAGATCGGCGTGGGTGGACTCTTCGGATCCAGGCTGATGGGCGACAGGTAAAGCCTTAGCTCAGGATAGGTTTCCAGCACAAAGAAGCGGCTGCTGCCATGGATGCGCACAAAAGGTCCCGCACTGAACTGGAAATTGAACCAATCGCTCCACTGCCTTTCCTGGATCTCTTGCGTCTGGCCCTGAACTTCAATGCGGACTGAATTCTTGGTCGTATTCAATTGCAATTTCATCGGGATGGAGACGCGCTTGTAATCCGTGCGGCGCGGGTCCTGGGGTCCTTCGATTTCGGTGCTGGCCGAGCCGTCGTCCTTCAATTCCAGCCGGACCATTTTCCCGCCAAACTCGGTGTCGCCTATATCCCACTGCGTCAGATCCGTTGCGTAATAGAAATAAGTTCCCCACGTTCCGCGCACATCGGGAACGCCCAACCCGGACAGCAAGCGCCCGTGCGACAGTTGCTCGGGCGGGAAAGTCAGCGGCATGCGCAGCACGTCGGCGGAAACACCGGCTTGATCGAGCAGCTTCCAGAACGTGGCGCCTTTGCGCTGATTAATCAGGCGCGGTTTGGATATGGGGACGGTCCCCCACAGCCATTTCGATTTGTGAATTTCGACCAGCCCGATATCGGGGAAATAAGTTTTTGGATCGCGCTTGAGAAAATCAAAGATGTTGTGCTTGCCCGGATTCATACCGGTGGCAAAAGACGCCCAAGCCACGGGCGATTCGGGTGGATTCGTTGTCCCGAGCGGCTGAAACAGGCCATCCTGCTGCAGCTTTCGAATATTGGGAAGATCGTCAATCCACTGTTGAACGAGCTTTGGGTCAGCGCCGTCAAATCCGAGGACGATAACGATGGGGAGTCCGCTTTTTTTAATCAGGGAACCCGCATTATTGTCGCACCTCACTAACAAAATCAGCAGGGCCAGGGCTGCGATCATTCTTGAAATAATTCTCAAAAACATAAGTGGCGATTCTATCAAAAAAGTCGAAGGTCGAAAGTCGAAGGTCGAAAGTCGAAGGAGAGCCGCGAATGGACGCGTATGAATGCCAATGTTTCTTGAGTGCCGCTTCGCGTCGGCTCAAAAAAATTAAACCACGGGGAACACTGG
>DASYPF010000291.1:0-3527 GCA_036006905.1 Acidobacteriota bacterium | reverse complement strand
GTTCGTGACGCGTTGACCATTCACGATGAAACCGATGGCATCGCGCATCGGATGGGGACGAGGAGGGAACGTTTCGTTCGGCGGATGAGATGTTGCCGCGCGCGGAAGAGTCGCGACTTGAAAGTTCCCGCAGTGACGCCGAGCAGAAGAGCTCTGTGGGACTACTGGACGCTGACGAAACCGGAAATAAAGTTTCTAATTGCTATGGCGACCGGGGCTGCCTTTTGTGCCGGCTGTCCTACGCCAGTCGCGAATTTCCCGTGGACCCTGCTTCTGCACACGTTACTCGGCACGGTTCTGGTTTCTAGCGGAGCCGGCACGCTCAATCAGTTGATCGAGCGGAACTTCGACGCGCAGATGAGGCGCACCGCTCGGCGGCCAATCGCTGCCGGCCGAGTCGGAGTTGTCCAAGCTTTAGCTTTCGGATCCCTGTTGTCAGTTGCCGGCCTCTATTTGGCCCTGACCGTGCCGATCGCGGCGAGCTTGCTTGCGCTGCTGACGTTCGGTTGGTATTTATTTCTCTACACGCCGCTCAAACGCCAAACGCCAATCTGCACCTTCGTCGGAGCGTTCTCCGGTGCTATGCCAGTGCTGATCGGATACGTCGCCGCGAGCGGGAAGCTCGACTTTTCCTCATGGCTGCTCTTCGCGATTCTTTTCCTCTGGCAATTCTCGCATTTCATGGCGATTGCGTGGATGTATCGCGAGGACTACGCGAGGGCAGGATACCGGGTACTTCCGCCGGGGCCAGAAAAATCCAAACTCGTGGAATGGCAGAGCGTACTCCCGGCACTTGCGTTAATTCCGATCACCGTTGCGTCGCTAATTCTGCAGCAAGCGAACCAGCTACGAGTGGTGGCAACACTACTGCTCAGTTTGAGTTTCCTTTACTTCGCCGCAAGACTTGCGGGTATTCGTTCGAGCGGGTCTGCTCGCCAGTTGCTTCTGGTCTCGGTTGTTTACCTTCCCTTGGTGTTCCTGCTCCACGTGCTAGCCCGGGTGTGAAGGAGATTTGGAGTTGCAGAGAGTTTAGTTACCTGTTGGGGTTGCAGAGAACTCGCGTTCCTTACACCGGCATCAACGAGGCGAAAGAATTTCTTGCCTCCTCCGCTCCGTCGAGACGCAGAATCCGTGTCACTGGATGTACCATGAAATCCCAAGACATGAAGGGAGAAAGCGCAATGCCCTATCAAGCCATCGAGAATTACGGCGTCATCGGAAATATGCACACAGCGGCGCTGGTGGGCTTAAATGGATCAATTGATTGGTACTGTCCGCCGAACTTCGACTCGCCGAGTGTTTTTGGGGCTATTTTGGATGACGTCCAGGGCGGAAGATTCCAAATTTCACCGATGGCCGACGATATGAGGTGCAAACAGTCTTATTGGCCCTCCACGAACATCCTGGTGACTCGCTTTGCGCACTCGGATGGCATCGCGGAACTGGAAGACTTCATGCCCGTGGGACTCCCCTCGGACTCGTCGTGGCGTCGCCATGTTTTTCGCCGGATTCGCTGTGTGCGGGGCGCGATGCGCATTTCGCTCGTGTGCCGTCCGGCTTTCGATTATGGACGCGCCACTCATGAAACCTCGCTGGGTGCGAGTGGCGCAATTTTTAAGTCGCAAAACACGAGCTTGGCGCTCTGCTCGGCAATACCGCTCGAGGAAGACGGTCAGGGCGGAGTCATTGCCGATTTCGTAATCGAGGAAGGCCAGTCGCAGGTCTTTGCTTTGCGAGATGGTGACGCAAATTCTCGGGTTTCCGGTCCGCCGTCGGCGGAGGAAGCCGAGGAGCTATTCCAGCGGACGGTGAAATTCTGGCAACACTGGATCTCTGGCTGCACCTACCGGGGCCGCTGGCGAGAGCTGGTGGAGCGATCCGCGCTAGTCCTGAAGCTGCTTACATTCGAACCGACAGGCGCGATCGTCGCAGCTCCCACGACCAGTCTTCCTGAAGTGATCGGCGGGACGCGCAATTGGGATTATCGCTATACCTGGCTGCGCGACGCGGCCTTTACGGTTTACGCGTTTCTGCGCCTCGGCTTCACCACGGAAGCCGCGGATTTTGTCAATTGGATTCAGAATTGTGCGGACCTGCGCCCGCACGCGGGGAAGAGGTTGCCGGTGGTCTTCACCATCCATGGCGACAGTAGGTTGCCAGAGGCGACTTTGGATCATTGGGAGGGATATCGCCAATCGAAGCCCGTGCGTGTTGGCAATGAGGCGGTCGAGCAGTGTCAGAACGACATCTACGGGGAAGTTCTCGATTCACTGTACCTCTACAACAAGTACGTGAGCCCGATCGACTACGACTTCTGGGTGAGAATTCGCACTCGGCTCGATTGGATCTGCGAGAACTGGCAATCTCCGGACGCGGGAATTTGGGAGATGCGGAATCGCCAGGAGCATTTCGTTTATTCGAAGGTAATGAACTGGGTTGCGCTCGATCGCGGCGTGCGGCTGTCGGACAAACGCGCATTTCCAGGAAACCGCGAAAAATGGGTACGGGAGCGAGATCGTATCTACGAGGAGGTAATGACGCGAGGCTGGAACGACAAGCGCCATGCGTTCACGCAGCATTACGGCAGCGAAGACCTCGACGCTTCTTTGCTGATCATGCCGCTGGTTTTCTTCCTGGCGCCGACGGACCGGCGGATGCTTGGAACGCTTCGAGCGATTCTCGAAAGTCCGAAGCGCGGCGGGCTGGTAAGCGATGGGCTAGTGTATCGTTATCCGCCACGAGAGCGCATTGATGGACTGCCGGGCGAGGAGGGCACGTTTAATATCTGCTCGTTCTGGCTGGTGGAAGCTCTGACGCGCGCAGGCCAAGCCGAGCCCGCAATGCTCGATCAAGCGCGGCTGCTGTTCGAACACATGCTGGGATATGCCAATCATTTAGGGCTTTATGCGGAACAAACCAGCAACCAGGGCGAGGCTCTGGGTAATTTTCCGCAAGCCTTTACGCATCTCGCGCTGATCAGCGCAGCCTTCAACCTGGATCGCATGCTCGGAAGCCGCAAGGCCTAACTTCTCAGGACGTGCCGCAGTTCCAAGCCGTTATCGAAAGACAGAGTATTGTCAACTTCGGACGCCAGCGTGTAACTGCGTCGATGCACTTCCTGACGCCATGCCCGTGCTGACGCCCGGGCAGCAAAATCCTTTCGCGGATTCACTCTTGGCGGGCGCGGAACGCGGATGGAATCTTTCCGTCTCCCCCGGAGATTGCCTAGGAGGCAACCAATGGATTCAAGAGGTGTGCAATTCTTCCGAGGCACTGCGGAGCGGTGCAGAAGAAGCAAATGCCCTTCATGGCGAGCGGAGGTGACTGTCCGTCCGCGCCGTCAAGGCCGCGTTGTTGGCGTTCATCGGAGCGAAGAGGAGAGCCTTGACGGAAGGGGCGGGCGGATCAGGCGCAGGATTGAGTCAGGAAGGGCAATGGGTCATGAGGTGGAGATTCCCACGACCAGCAAGGAAAAGGTCAGGTATTGGCGTGTGCGGCATCGGGTTTGCCACAGGCAGGCCTTAGTC
>DASYPF010000290.1:0-14562 GCA_036006905.1 Acidobacteriota bacterium | reverse complement strand
TTGGAGCTTCGACTTTGGACTTGGAGCTTCGACTTTGGACTTGGAGCTTCGACTTTGGACTTGGAGCTTCGACTTTGGACTTGGAGCTTCGACTTTGGACTTGGACCTTCGACTTTGGACTTGGACCTTCGACTTTGGACTTGGACCTTCGACTTTGGACTTGGACCTTCGACTTTGGACTTGGACCTTGAGCCATGAGAATCATCTCAGTCGCTTCTCCCTGCAACGGATCGGGCAAGACGTCGCTGCTTTGTTCTATACTGCAGAGTTTCCCCGAGCGGCTGGTTGCCCTCAAGTGCAGCACAATCTATCCGGACGAGGTATTCTGTCCGGCCACAGATACCGACTGCGCCTGCCGTAACCTGGATGGAGATTTTGTCGTCATAGATGACCCGAAGACCATTCGCTGCCCGAAGACCGACACGGCAAAGCTCGACGCGTCGGGGGCGCTGCGGACACTGTGGTGCTTGGCGCGGCCGCCGCACCATGATCGGTTGTGGGCATTGCTGCGCTCCAGTTTTCTCGATTCGCGCACTCCAGTCGTTTGTGAAGGCAACAGTGTCGTTCCCTACATGAAACCAGATCTAAAGATCTTCGTCGTTGCACCCGACAGGCCACGCTCGATCTGGAAAGAAAACGCCGGAGAATGGATCGCCACTGCAGACATTGTGATTGTCAACAGCCCCGACCCGGCCGGCAAGTCGGAGCTTTCAAGAATGCGCGGTTCCAACGAAGGGATCATTGCTGAAGACGCTCGAACGCCGGTCAACCTGTGGCGAGATCGGTCCCTTTTTGACCGAATCTTGTATCTTCTGGAGAATCCGCTCTAGTTTGGAGGCTGATGATGAACAGAATAACGATGGGAATTGTCTGTGGGCTGGCATTCGGAATTATTGACGTTCTTATAATGCTTCCCATGAGCTTTCCTGACAAACGCGCTGCAATTGCCGGGGCATTCTTAAACCGTTTCGCGATCGGCTTTGTAATAGCCGTGGCCGCGCTTCCCTGGCCGGGTTGGATCATAGGGCTCTTCTTTGGCATTCTTCTTAGCCTGCCGGACGCAATCATCACCAAGGCAGTAGCTCCAATCCTGGGTTTTGGAGCCATCGGCGGCCTCATCATCGGATTTGTACTTCAAAAATTTGGCCGCTAACCAACCGACCCACCGGGAAGTGCAAAGTTTGCACGCCCTCGCTTCAAGGGTTAGAATAGTAAGTTACCCATGTTGAAAGACGCATACGCGCGGACCATACACGACCTGAGGATCTCGGTCACCGATCGGTGCAACTACTCGTGTTTCTATTGCAAGACTCCTCTGGATAACTTATTGAAGAAACGCAAAGAGGACCTGCTCAGCTATGAGGAGATCGAGCGCATCACCCGGTTGTTGGTGCGGCTGGGGATCCGGAAGATTCGATTAACTGGTGGAGAGCCCTTGCTGCGCGCGTCGCTGGAAAATCTGGTAGCACGCATTGCGACGATTCCCGGGGTCGAGGATCTGGCCCTGACGACCAATGGTCATCTCCTGACTCAGCAGGCGATGAAATTGAAGGACGCCGGACTGCAGCGGCTTACCGTGAGCGTCGATTCACTGCGCCCGGAACGCTTTGCGCAGATCACCGATTCCAACTCGCTGGAGCGTGTCCTGAACGGAATCGAAACGGCCAAGAAAGTCGGGTTTAAGAACATCAAGATAAATGCCGTCATCATCCGCGGCGTCAACGATGACGAACTGGTCGACTTTGTGCGGTGGGCAAAGGTCGAAGGACATGTGATCCGCTTTATCGAATTCATGCCCCTGGACTCGCGCCATGAATGGGGCCGCGACAAAGTGGTGCCGGCGTCGGAAATGCTCGACAGGATTGCCCCCCATGAGACGCTAATTCCCATTCAGCGGGACTATGTTTCTGAGACCGCTCTGAAGTTTACTTTCGGCGACAGCCAGGGCAGGTTGGGTATCATCGCTCCGGTATCGCGCCCCTTTTGCGGGCAATGCAGCCGTTTGAGGTTGACGGCAGAGGGAAAGTTGAGAACTTGCCTTTTCAGCCACGTCGAACACGACCTGGCAGGACATCTGCGCCGGGGAGATTCCGAGGAGTCTCTGGAAGGTTTTGTGCGAGAGGTCGTCAACCTGAAGGAGAAGCGCCATCACATCAACGATCCCGGTTTTGTGCAGCCGGCGCGGACGATGGTGTTTATCGGAGGATGACGGCCGAGCCGCGATAGTTATGGAACGGCAACTATTGGCCGCGATGACATATGACGTTATCCAGCTGTGCATTACTATTGGCCTTTGTGTCCTTCGTGTAACATTGGCAGAATCTTGTTTTTTGAGCAAAGTTTTTGGGTGCTGCGCAGGCTCGAAGAGCCGTCAGTGGGTAGCCCCGTCCGTGAGGGCGTGTGAAAAAATACTGAGCCGCGCGCATAAGCAAGCGGACTCTCGTCGGAGGGTCCGCTCCCTAACGGTCGCGGCTCGGATTTTTTCACAGATTCTTACGGACGGGGCTACTCACTGACGCCCGCCTCAGGCGGGCTAAAACCATCGCGGCTAATCATGATTCCCTTTGGTTGCGGCCCTGCCGCGAAAATCCTTCGAAACCGATGCCTAATGGAGAGCATCTAATTGGTTGAGGCTTCAACAAAACAATGAGTACGGCAACCGTTTGTTCGGTAAATCACCTGGCCAACGATCCACAGGCCGAAGAGAGAATTGCGTCGCTTAAGCGTTCGCTGGGTGAAAAACTGTTCATCCTTGGGCACCACTACCAGCGTGACGATGTGATTCGGTTTGCCGACGCTCGGGGAGATTCCTTCAAGCTTTCGCAACTGGCGGCGCGCCAGGACAGGGCCGAATACATTGTTTTTTGCGGCGTTCATTTCATGGCCGAGAGCGCCGATATCTTGAGCCAGCCCCATCAGAAGGTGATTTTGCCCGATTTGGCCGCCGGATGTTCCATGGCCGACATGGCCGATATTGACCAGGTCGAAGAGTGCTGGCAATTCCTTGAAGATCAGGACGTCCGAGGTGTCGTGCCGATTACCTACATGAATTCGACGGCGGCCATTAAGGCATTTTGCGGCGAGAAGGGCGGCGCGGTTTGCACCTCCAGCAATGCCCCAGCGGTTTTCAAGTGGGCTTACCAGCGCGGACAAACAGTTCTGTTTCTACCCGACCAGCACTTGGGGAGGAATACTGGTTTCAAAATGGGAATCCCCATCGACCGGATGGCGCTCTGGGACCCGCATCATGAAGATGGGAACGTTCCGTTGGAGAAGCTGAAGATTTCTCCACTAATTTTGTGGAAGGGACACTGCTCGGTTCACGGCCGTTTCCGTCCGGAAGACGTCGACACCGTCCGCGCCAAGTTTCCTGCGATCCGAGTCATTGTCCATCCGGAATGCCTGTGGGAAGTAGTACAGAAAGCCGATTCGGTGGGATCGACAGAACACATTATCAAAGCGGTGAGCCAAAGCGATCCTGGAACTCAGTGGGCTGTCGGAACCGAAATCCACCTGGTGAATCGTCTGGCCAAAGAAAACCCCGACAAGTTGATCATCACTCTGGACAACCACGGTTGTCTCTGCACGACCATGTTTCGCATCGCGCCTAAGCATGTTCTCTGGGCCCTGGAGAATTTAAGCGAGGGCCGCGTCGTCAATCAGATCAAGGTGGATGACTCGGTCAAGTATTGGGCTCAGGTCGCGCTGGATCGAATGCTGGCCATCGCGTGAAGCTTCTGCTCTCTCTTGCTACCAAATTGTTCTAACGATCCGCCGACTGGACTTATGATGTCTGTTTTCAAACTGATAGTGCCTTTCAGCGCGTAATCGTCCGTCGAAGTGTTCTCCTATTCCCGCCCTGGCCCCGGATTATGCACAAAGGTTCACCACAAGGCACAAAGAGCACAAAGTTAGCACAGAGAGCGGGGCTGAATCTTGAAGTATGAAGACTCGTCAAAAGGCAGAGTGTTCTTACATGTTTCAGTCTTCATACTTCAAGCTTCAGCCCTGTGCTCTGTGCCACCTTTGTGTTCTCTGTGCCTCCGTGGTGAACATTCGTGAATAATCCAGGTGACGGGCGGGCCTACCCAATGGCGGCCCTTCGGGCCTCCGGCTACCGTCCTGTCTGATCGGCTTACAAGTGCCGCCGCATGAATTCCACCGTTCTCGGCCAGGCTTGTTGCGTGGCTTTCAAATTCGCGCCGTCTTTGCCGCTTTGCGCGCGCAGAAAGCCGTGGCCGGCGCCTTCGTAAATGTAGTGTTCGTATTTCTTGCCAAGCTTTTTCATCTCGGCGTCGGTCGGATCGATGGTGGCGTTGACGCGCGCGTCATCGCCGCCGTAGTTTCCAAGAACGGGCGCTTTGATCGCTGCAAGCTTGCTTGCATCTGAAGGAGCCGTGCCATAGAAGACAACTGCTGCGTTGAGTTTCGGCTGGACCGTTGCGTAGGCGAAACTTGCCGAACCGCCCCAGCAAAATCCCACTGTGGCGCTTTTCCCGTTGGCGGCGGGAAGCTTAACGGCGAAATCGCGAACCGCGTTGAGGCGCGCAGTCACCTCATCGGGAGTAAGTCCGCGGACCGCCTTCGTGACATCATCGCGGCTGGCGAACGCGTCGGTATTGCCGCCACCGGGACCCTTTCCGGAAAGAAGATCCGGAGCGACAGCGATGAACCCTTCCTTGGCCAGTTGATCTGCCACGCCGCGGATCCAGTCGGTGAGGCCGAAGATTTCCTGAATTACGACGACGACTCCAGCCTTATCCTTTCGCTCCGGGTAAACCACCCAGGTTCGAACTGCCTGAGCACTGCCCGGGACATTCACGTCAGTCCATTCTCCGTGCCTCGGCGACTTGTTCAGCCTGTCTTTGGCTGTTTCTTCCGAAGGTGGGAGGCTGTCGTTTTCTGGGGCCACGCTGGTGATGGCTGGCGAGCTTGAGGAGGCCCAATGCTCCGAGTGTAGATCTTTTTGCGCAAACAACGCAGGGATCGTAAAAAACAGAAACGCTGCGAGAAGAATCGCCATCAGTTTGACTTTCATGTGAATCTCCTTTTGAAGAAAGTTTAGCCGCGGACGACCGCGTATACGCAGATCTGCGTTTCCCGCGTTCATCTGCGGCCTGAAGATTGGTTTGTTAATGCCTATGTTCATGCTTGCCTTGTTGACCGGTCTGATGCTCCGCTCCTTCACCATGGGAGTGTTCCAACGTGGTGGTCACATCTTCCGGCTTGATCCCTTCGACGTGACCTTTGCCGTGCTCCCATCCAAACTTGCAGTCCGGGCAAACCGGTTTATGGCTTTTGACTAGTTTCGCGCAGGGACACGATCCCTCTTTAAGCGCGCACCAATCACAGTCAGGTTCAATGCAACAGTCGTATGTGCCTTCCTTGTCCAGTTTTTCTTTAGCTTCTTTCAAATGAATCTTGGCTTGCTCCAAGTGGTCCTTGGCCGAAAAGGATTTTTCCGCAGGGGGAGCTGTCGCAGCGGGCGCTGGCGCTGGCGCGCCGCCCGACTGGCAAGCGGTAAGGAGAAGGAAAATCGAAATCAACAAGGAACATAGAATCTCTTTTCTCATATTTATCCTTAGGCTTTAATTTTCATTTGGGAGATTTTAACTGCGATTGCTGTAATTGTAGTGAAAAGCCGAACAGGAACGTGGACGTGCCCGGCCTTTCTTATATCGCCTAAGTTGCGTGACTGCGTTCTCATCTTCCGGTGACCTCTCTCAAGACCCGAAGAAAATTTCCTCCCAGGATTTTTTTTACGTCGGCTTCACTGTAGCCACGTTCCAGCAGGGCCTGCGTGATTTTGGGAAGATCGGTCACGTCACCCATCCCTTCCGGCGCCGAGTCAATTCCGTCAAAATCCGAGCCGAGGCCAACGTGATCAACACCGGCGACTTTGGCAACGTGGTCGATGTGGTCGATCAGAATCTTAAAGGGAGGTGGCGGCAGCGGCGAAGGAGTCTCGATCATAATCTTGTAGCGCTCCATGGCGACACGGAAAGGGTCGCCGCCATACTTTTTCATCAAATCGGGAACGGTTGGACTGTTCAATTGAATTATTTTCGAGGCTTTGGCGAATTCTGAACTCAGAAACGCTGAATAGAAATTTATGCCGACGACGCCTCCGTTCTTGGCCACGGCCCGCAGCATGTCGTCTTTCATGTTGCGCGGAACATCATTCAGCGCGCTGGCAGACGAATGCGACGCAATCACCGGCTTAGCCGTCACCTTCATGACATCCCAGAAAGTTTTGTCCGAAACGTGAGAGATGTCGACAATCATGCCGATGCGATTCATCTCGCGCACGACTTCTCTCCCAAATTCGGTCACGCCGTTCCACCTGGGAGGCTCGCCGGACGAATCGGCCCAGTTGTTATTGTTCGACCAGGTGAGCGTCATATAGCGCACGCCGAGCCGGTGATACATGCGCAATGTCGCCAGGTCGTCATCGATGGCATGGCCGCCTTCAATACCCATTAGGGCGGAAAGTTTCCCCGTCTTGACGTTCCGTTCGATATCTGAAGCATCCAGCGCCAGTCGCAACTGGCCCTTGCTTTGATCGATGACGCGATACATGGCGTCGATCAGTTGCAGTGTTCGCTTGACGGCAACCGGTCCGACGAATGGCGAATCGACCCAGACGGCGAAGAATTCGGCATCCAGTCCTCCCTCGCGCATACGAGGCAAATCGAGGTGTCCTCTCGCGCCGCGCTGGGTAATGTCTTCCTTGCCCATCAGGACGCGCTGCAGAGTATCGGCGTGAGTGTCAACAACGATGGCATCAAAGTGGATTTTCCTGGCGCGCTCGGAGACCTTCTGCGCCAGCAGGCAGGTGATCAGCAGGCAAGCAACCGCCAGAAAAGTGCGGATTCGCTTCATCTTTGAGTGCTCCCGGCGAAGGCGACAGTTTATCAGAAAGTTGTCCGTTGTCGGTGGTCAGTTGTCGGTAGTTAGTAGATGCCAGCCTTCAGCGATCAGCAGTCAGCCAAGAGCGATCAGCTTTCAGCTCCTTGCTTTTTTGGCAAAGTTTGGAAAAGCCGAACACGGCCGACCACGAGCACGTTAACGTCCACGAGCCTACAGTGGCATCGCCCGCAAAAGACGCGGGCTTTTCCGCCGGCTATATTCTGTAAACCCTTCAGGTTTCGGAGGGTGTGCGGATGATCCCCTGGCAAAAAGTGGTTAATAAAACGAGATTCCACTAAACAATCAGCATACAGTCCCCGTAGCTGTAAAAACGGTACCGTTTTTCGACGGCATGACGGTAACACACATGGGCGAGATCTGTTCCCAGAAGAGCGCAGATGAGGGCAAACAGACTGGAGCGTGGCAAGTGAAAGTTGGTGAGCAACCCTTGCACCATTTCAAAGTCGAAGGGCGGATAAATGAACAGGTCGGTTTCGCCGCTGAAGGGTTCCAACTTAAGAGATTGGCGTTTCCAGTGTTCAAGCACACGGGTGGTCGTTGTGCCTACTGCAATCAGCCTCCGGCCTGCGGCAAGCGCCCGACGGATGCCTGCCGCCGCCTCCCAAGTGATTTCAAAAGGCTCCCGATCGACATGATGGTTTTCAAGGTCATCCGTCTTTACCGGGCGAAATGTCCCGTATCCGACATGCAATGTCACCATGAATCGATCCACGCCTCGGGCGTGCAACTGGTCGAGCATCCGTTGGGTGAAGTGCAAGCCCGCAGTGGGTGCGGCCACCGACCCGCGCTGCTCTGCGTAAACGGTTTGGTATCGTTCCCTGTCCATATCTGAATCAGGACGGTCAATATAAGGAGGCAAAGGTACGCGGCCGCTTCGCTCCAGGGTCTGATAAAAATCGCCCTGGAATTCGAAATCAATCAGCGCCTTTTCGCCCGACCCCTCGCTGACGACACGGCCCTGCAGCTCAGGAGAGAAAAAAAGCCAGGTTTGAGCGCGCAATTTCCGTTTAGGGCGGGCGAGGACTTCCCACGTCATGTGGTTACAAGAAGGACGCCCGCCGGCGAGTTGAGCTGAAGAGTCTTCTGACCCGGCGGACTGATCGGTACCTGGTGTCAGCGGTCGCAGCAGCAACAGTTCGACTTTGCCGCCTGTCTCGCGTTGTCCCAGGAGACGGGCTGGAAACACGCGCGAGTTATTCATCACCAAGAAATCCGTTGGACCAAGCAGTGCGGGCAATTCGCAAAACGAGCGGTCTTGAAGGTCTCCTGCGCGCCGCGATACCAGCAGAAGGCGCGAAGCTGAACGATCTTCCAGCGGCTGCTGCGCGATTAGCTCGTGGGGAAGATAATAATCCAGTTCTGCGGTCTTCACTTTAAATCAGCACTACTCGGTTGCTAGTGGGAAGCGAGGTCACGGTTTATGGAGTCGACCCCCCAGTACTCCAGGGTATGTTCTGCGCAATATTCGTTACCGTGGACGTGCCGTGGTCGTGCACGTGGACGTGGCCGTAGACGACTTTTCCTTTGGTTTTGGTTGTGGCCTTGCCACTGTAGGCTCGTGAACGTGATCGTGGACGTAGCCGGCCGTTGTTTACAGCCTCGGAGCCGCACTAGGACCCCTTTAGAGGAATCGCGGCAGGTAGCTCAGCTTCGCTTTCAGTTTTGGGAAAGAACCTATGCATCTGAGCGGAGAGATGAGCCCCGAAAAGAAAAATGTAGCTGGAGAGATAGACCCAACTTAGCAGCGCCACAATGGCGCCTACCGAGCCGTAAATCGCATCGTAGTCGAGGTGCCGCACCACGACCGCAAACACGTACGCAGCGATCTGCCATAGCGTCCCTGCAATAATGCCGGCGGTGAGCGCCTCGCCTACATGCACGTGAATATTGGGAACCATTTTGTAGATCAGCGTGAAGACGGCCAGGGTCAACACGAAAGCAGTCAGCCCGAAAGTAATCCGCCAGAAGAGGCCTGCAGCCGTCGCCCAGTGAGCGAAAGAATACGTGTCAATTTTCTGCTGAATCACCGTTAAGACGGTTGTCAAAGCCACCGACGCGCCCAGAAAAGAGCCGCCGACGGCGATCATCAGCAATGCCAGCAGCCGGCTGTGCAGGAAATGGCGAGGCGCTCTCACCTGCCATGCTTTGTTGAGCGCATTTTCCAGAAGCGCAACCAGCCAGAATGAGGTCCAGGTGAAAACGACCGCGCTGGAAAGAATGATTTCGCGTGAAGGTTTCACTGAAGAGATGCTCTTTCGGATGAACGACTGAGCGCCTGGGAAAAAGCGAAGCACGGCGCGCACCGCCGTCGAGCTGGCGTCGAACAAATTGAAGTAATTGTTGCAGACGACGATGATCAACACCAGCAGCGGGAAGATCGATAACAAAGAGAAATAGGCAATTGCGGCGGCCGTTGCAGGCGACTCGTTGTAGGCCATCGCCCGGCAGGCATTGATCAGAATTGCCTTCCGCTCCTGGCCACTTTCAATCTGAAACGGTTTCCATTTCATTTTCTTTCTTCATTCTAGCCCAGTTCGATGGCAGTCAGCTATCGGGAGTCAGCTATCAGCTATCAGCTATCAGTTCTCAGTTCTCAGTTCTTAGCTCTCAGTTCTCAGCTCAGCTAGCTACCAACTTGCATTGTCAGTTTTCGGCTCTTAGCTTCCGAATGTCTTCTGTTGACACCTTAAAGCCGAGAGCTGATAGCTGAGAACTGAGAACTGGGAACTGGGAACTGAGAGCCCGCCCAATGCTACAATCGCTCTATGAGTAAAGGTCGGCCTCTCATCGGAATTACTACGCGGCATGAGCCAGGCAGAGTAGAGTTTTACCTGCAGCGTCATTACCCGGAAG
This sequence comes from Acidobacteriota bacterium, assembly GCA_036006905.1. GTDB lineage: Bacteria > Acidobacteriota > UBA6911 > JACQSX01 > JACQSX01 > DASXTB01. The sequence goes on along the minus strand of DASYPF010000290.1, from coordinate 4,779 downwards.
CGGTTTACGCTGCCGGAGGCTTGCCGGTGCTCATCCCCCTAATCGATGGCCCAGATTACTTGAATCAATTGATTGAAGACTTGGATGGAATGATTTTTTCGGGAAGCAGAACCGATGTTGATCCGCGCCGGTACGGGCAGAAACCTGTGCCGGGATTGGGGGAGGTCGACGCATTGCGGGACAACGTCGATATACATCTCGCACGGGAGGCGTTGGACAGAAAGATGCCTGTTTTTGCGATCTGTTATGGTTTTCAAATGCTGAATGTCATGCTTGGCGGAACTCTAATTCAGGACCTTCCTTCGCTGCGCTCCGGCAATGTCAAACACGGGCGCAACCATTCCAGTGAAGAGATTCCCGAGCACATGATAGCGTTAGAGTCTGGCTCGCTGCTGGAACAGCTCGCAGGGAGCCGTAGCGTAAAAGTCAACAGCACTCACCACCAGGCGATTGATGTTTTGTCTGCCGATCTGAAGCTGGCTGCAGCGGCTCCTGACGGCGTCATTGAAGCAGCGCTTCATCCTGACAAACCGGTCATCGCCGTGCAGTGGCATCCGGAAAGAAGCTTTGAAGAGGACCCATTCAGCAGGCGCCTATTCGAACACTTCGTCAAGCTTTGCAAAGAATTTCGAAGGATGAAGAGCTAGGAAGTACGAATGACGAATTTCGAATTACGAATGATAAAAGCAGGTATCGGGTATCGAGTGATGGGTGATGGATACTGGTTTCAGATTTCAAGTTTACAAGTTCCAGGCTAAATGAGCGAAGCTCTAACGAATAATACCCGACACACCTGACACCCAACCCCTCGTCCGACACCTGACACCGGGTTTTGTCATTCGTCATTCGAAGTTCGTCATTCGCACTTTTTCATTCTTCCGACTTCAACATTCCACGCAGTCCCGGCTTCCATCCGCGTGCAAGAAAGAAATCTGCGAATATCCTGCCTCGCGGGCGCGCTCGACGGCCAAGTCGAGGTTCTTGCCTACCTCTTTCGGGGCGTGCGAGTCGTCGCCGAGTGTCACTGCGACATCGTTTTTGCGCGCGATGCGGAGAATCTCGGCTGTGGGATAAATATCGCGGCACGGCTTAATCAGGCCCCGCGCGTTGATATCAAGCAGCAGGTTGCAGGCTGCAATCTGCTCCATCAGCCGCTCGATTTTTTCGAGTATGGATTCAGTGAAAGGAACCGGCTGGGGACGGAAGACTTTGAATAAATCAAAATGGCCCAGCACCTGAAATCGTGCGCAGCCGATCACTGATGCCATGGTATCCAGGTAATCCAAGCAGAACTGTTCGATACTCCCGCTTCCTTCCACGGCTTGATGGTAGGAATCGGATGAATAGTCAAAGCCCAGTTCTTTGACAAAGTGGACGGAACCGACCGCGTAGTCGAGCTCGAACCGATGCGAAAAATCGTTCAGGAAATTTTCCAGGCCGGGAATCAATTCCAGTTCTGCTCCCACCAGGATTTCCATTTTTCCTCGGAACTGGGCCTGGACTGCGCGCGCTTCTTCCAGATAGTTGCGGAAGTTTTGGAAGGAATTTCGCTCCGGTCTCTCGCCTGGGTACCAGTATTTTTCCGGTCGCGGCATGTGTTCGGAGAATCCGAACACGACCATATCCCGGTCCAGCGCGGCGCGAGCAAACTCTTCCAGCCGCCCGGCGCCATCGCCGTAACTGCTGTGTCCACCGTGCAGCGACAGTATCCTCATAGTTCATCCACACATCGAGTCGCAAGTCGCGGGTCGAAAGTCGCAAGCCAGCCATCAGCTATCAGCTGTCAGCTCTCAGCTAACAGCCAAGAGCCGAGAGCGATGTCTGAGAGCTGACACCTGGGACTGAGAGCTTGAGACCTGACGCCTGAGAGCTGAGAGCTGATGGTTGACAGCTGATAGCTGATAACTGACGGCTGACCTTCGACTTTTCGACCTGCGACTTGCGACATTCTCTTATTTTGTTACTGCTTCTTTTTCCAGCTTTGGCTTAGAGACGGCATCGGGCTGGTAAAAGACTCGAAAGATCTTCACTGGCCGGGATTTGCCCTTGACCAGGACGTCTCCCAGTTCCTGAATGGGATAGTCATGCTTGAGCTGGGCGCGGGTAAACTCGCTGATGATGATTTCCGCTTTGTATTCCTTGCACTGCGACTCGAGCCGAGAGCCGAGGTTGACGTTGTCTCCGATGACGGTGTAACTGCGAATTGTCTCGGCGCCGACGTTTCCCACCGCCATATCTCCGCTGTTGATCCCCACGCCGCAGTGAAGCTCCGGACGGCCCTGTTGCCTCCACACTTCGTTCATCTGGTCCAGCTTTCGATTCATGGCGATGCCGCACTGGACGGCGTGATCGGCATGCTCGGGGTCAGGAAGAGGCGCATTGAACAGCGCCATAATCATGTCGCCTACAAATTTGTCGATCGTTCCCTGATGCTGGAAGACGATCTTTACCATTTCGGAGAAATACTCGTTCAACTGCGCGATCATCGCCTCGGGCGAGAGCTTTTCGGAAATGGAAGTAAACCCGCGCAGGTCGGAAAACAAAACAGTGATAAGCGCGCGCTTGCCACCCAGTTCGGCTGCGGAAGGGTTGTCGAGCAACTGATGGTACACATCCTTGGAAACGTAGCGGGAGAAAATCCGGCTCACCTTTCGCTTCTCCGCGCCTTCAATCCAGTACTGGTAGGCAAAGCCTAGTATTACCGACAAGCTCCAGGAGAAGATCACCGGTACCACGGGTAACTGCAGGTGCCGTGTAAAGGCCCATTGAGCGACAGCCAGGTATGCTGCCAACTGTGCCAGCACGGCGCCCGTCGCGACAGCGAGAGATGTGTAGAGGACCAGCGCAAGAACCAGTGAGAGAAAGAGAAACCCTATCACCCAGCTCAACCGGAATGGGAGCTGGATCAGATAACGATTGTGCAACAAATCGTCCAGGACATTGGCATGCACTTCTACGCCCGGCATTTTCCCCAAGCTCACCTTCTTACTTTGTCTCTGTTCCTGTAGCTTCACGTCCTGGGCGCTGCCGCTGTAGGGAGTCGCAAAAAGGTCCGACAAACCTGTAGCCGCCAGGCCGACAAAAACAATCTTGTTTTCGAATACTGAAGGGTCCACTATCGGCTTCTCGCCATTGTCGATTTGGATCTGCGCATAAAAAATCTGACTGAAACTGAATGTTTTATAGGTTTCAGGAGGGCCATTAAACCAGATTGGCAGCGACCAATCCTCGTCGAGCGGCGCCCGTATTGAACCCGCGACAACTTGTTGGCTCCGGAGCTGGATGGCGTGAGTATCCAGACCTTGCAGGGCCAATGCTGCAGACAGGCTGAGCGAAGGTAAAAGGCGGTTCTTGCAGGAGACCAGTACAAGAGAGCGGCGCCAGCAACCGTCCTCTTCCAGCCGGTTTGCCACGTGTCCCAGGCTCAGAGCATTTTCTGCGATCGATTTCAGTGGAAAATCGAGATACCGAATTTCTGGGAAATTACCATCGAGTGGAATGGAATTTCTTCCCAGCAAGATCGGATCGGGCGTATACCGGGGGTCCTGTTCCACGGGCAGCATGGAGTGAATGACATTTCCGGCCCTTTTCGTCTCGTCTGCCAGCTCCTGGTCGGACCCCGGGTCGCGCATATCCGGTTCGAGAAACATCAGATCAAACGCAACCAGCTTGGCTCCTCCATGCCGCATGTATTCGAGGAGCTTCGCGTAAACGGCTCGCGGCCAGGGGAAACGTCCTATTGCAGGGTCATCCTGAAGCTCTTTGAGGCTCCGGTCATCGATTTTCACCAAGACAATATCCGATGAAGCGGACTTCTGGTCAGAAAATAGACGAAATCGGACATCGAGTGTCTTTACTTCCAGGGCCCTGAAGTAAGCCCGCTTATTCGCAAACCAAGTGACAAAGAGGCAGACAAGTGCGAGGGCCAACAGCGCCAAAGGCTTCGAAGCCTTCTTTTTAGAAATCATGCGGACCTATTGTAACTATTTTTCGCAAATTTGCGTGGTGGGGAGTTATGTCGACTGGAGGTGTCAAATGAACAAAATGCAAAAGCTTCTGCCGGTCGTTTGCTTTCTCCTTGCGGCAATGTTCCACGGGGTTTTCGCGCAGCAGTCGAAATCCGGCGCGCCTTCCGGTAAGGAGGCGCAGGAATCCGACATCGTGCGTTTGGCACGGGAAGCGAAGTTCCGGGCCGGCGCTGGAAAAAAGTATACCAATGCGACTCTAGGTCAGTTGCAGGAGGCTAGGGTTTCCTACACTACTCAGTGGGAACCGCCCCAAGTAAGACCTGCGGGTGTAGAGGTCCAGGAAAACCCGCCCCCCCGCGCGCAAGTCAAAATTCCCGCGACGCAAAAGTCGCCCAAAGAATCCAAACAGAAAGTGGATAAACAAGACATCGACAGAAAGTTGAGCAAGCGAGGCATGCGGATCCTTTATCTTCGGCGGCGAGTGGTAAGGACCCGAGCGGGCAACAGCCGTCGAGCACAGCCAGTTCGGACATGCGGTTTGTTTAGTGAAACGCCGGCTGCCGTACGCCGATAGGCTCTTGTATTGAGACCACGGGCTGTGGCGTGGCCCGAAGGGCCGACAGTTAATAGGCCCGACCGTTGCGAAAAATAATTTTATGCTTACAGCTGTCGCGCCTTCGGCGCTCAAATCCTTATAGAAATTGACCTATTGTCCCGGCCTTACGGCCGGGCCTATTAACTCACGGCCCTTCAGGCCGCCCGCTTTGCGGGCTAATGAATATGCTCAACCAGCGCCGTTTTCCATAAAACG